>NZ_JAOQJI010000052.1:0-22283 GCF_025567125.1 Phocaeicola fibrisolvens
AAAGTAAATTCAAATCCGTTCTCCCCAAAATTACTCATAACAAATTGAATCTCAATAATTTCAAAGAACTACTATGATTTTTTAGTGGACACTAATGATATAAATTATCTATCTATTAAAAACATTGTAAGCATGAAAAAAATCTTTTTTTTATTCTGGCTTATTCTTGGGGCATTATCACTATCATCATGCACTGAAGAAGAAGAAATCACACAAGGGGACATTGTGGGAGTAGTAACGGATGCTGCCAATGGCACACAACCTTTAAGCGGCGTACAAGTGAGTATCCTTCCTAATGGAGCTAGCACCAGTACGGGAAGTGATGGAAAATTCAGCTTTCCGAAACTGGGAGCTGGAGAATACAAGATTCAATTTATGAAAGAAGGGTATGAGACCAACAGCAAAAGTGTAACAGTCGTACCTGGACAGGTTTCCAATGCAGACATACAGCTTACTGCCGTGAAACAGGATGCACTCATACAAATCACTCCTTCTACATTAAATTTTGGAACTACACAGACGGAACTCTCCGTAAAAATTCAAAACAATGGCAATACAAGTACCGACTGGAGCCTGGATTTAGGAAGCCATACCTGGATTACAGCCAATCCTGCAGCCGGACAAATTGAGGCCGACAAACAGCAAAGCATCATTTTTACCGTAGACCGCAGCAAGATAACTGAAGTACAAACTGTCATTATCAAGCTATCTGCATTTGGTAATTCTTTCCCGATCAACGTAACATGTGCTCCGAAAAATACACAATCTTATATGAGTGTAGAGCCTGAAATCCTTGATTTTGGCAGCGACTTGCAAGAATTACCTCTCACCATCAAGAATACAGGAAACACCGCCTTGAACTGGACTATTGCTGACCCGACAGAATCTGCTATCACTTTATCAGAGAACAACGGCTCCATTACGGCACAAGGTTCTAAAGTAGTAAAGGTTTTTCTCAATCGCAGTAATGGAGAAGTAAATATCAACACTACTTTGGTATTATCTGACGGAATTAAAGAACAAACCGTACAGATAGTCTCCGGTACAGAATCGCTAGCTGGTATCATGAATATTGAACCTGAAATACTTGATTTTGGAAAAGAAAGCAGTGAGGCTTCGTTTACCATCAGTAATACCGGAAAGGGAGAATTAAGCTGGTCTATCGAAGAAATCAATGAAAGCAGCCTGTCGGCAACTCCTACTGAAGGAAAAATTACGGCAGGAAGCAGCCAGACTGTAAATGTGTTGTTAGATCGAGACAATATGCCAGAGGAACTTAATGCTACACTGACTATTTCGGATGGAAAGACACAAAAGACTATCCAAATAACAGGACAGAAAGACAATTCTTCCAGCCTTGTAGTCGGTCAGGGACTTTATGCATATTATAAATTTGACGGAGACTTTAACGATGCAACAGAAAATGCCATTAATGGATTCGGAAATAATTCTCCGTCTTTTGTTAAAGGAATAGACGAAGGCTCACAGGCCATTAAGTTCAGCCTTTCCGACAACAGTTCATTCATCGTTCCTAAACCTATTACTGACAGCCGCACCCTGACAGTCTGCTTTTGGGGAAAAGACTTCAATGATGGCAATATTTTCTATTTGGTATCGTCTCACGACAATGCTTCCATGTTCACATTTACAATGAGTCAGGGAAGTCTTAAGTTTGTAACAACCCGTTATAATAATTATTATAATTATAACGGTGAGACTGCCTTCACACACCCAACTATCACAGACGGCAAATGGCATCATATCGCTTTAGTGTCTGATTTCAATAACATCGAATATGCTACCACAACTACATCGCTTTACGTAGATGGAGTCCTTATAGACACTGTTACAGCATATGCTAATCCATTTGAAGAAGGAACTCCTTCGCAAGCATCTTATGGCACAGGCATCAAATTCATCATGGGAGGTAATGTCACCATAGGAAGAAAAACCATAAATGGCACAAACATGTCAGTAGACAATTTCCGGGTTTACAATACCCGCTGTCTGTCAGACAAGGAAATCAAACAAATTTATGATGCCAAACAATAACTGAAATAACCAAAGGATTACTATGCCACACGAGCTGTAGCGCTTTCTGTTACAGCTCGTGTTTTACACAATAAATCTGCCACAATACACATTATTCAAACAAAACAAAGCCACTCCACAAAAACACGTTTTCCGGATGGCTGTTTATCAGTTCGCGCTGCGTCTTGACAAACGCATCGAACATACTACATCCATTGACCCAATAACGATAAAAAGTCGTAGTGAAAAGTACCGTCTTTGTGTCCGATATATCATTCAGGTTAGCCAATACAGCCTTGGCACCTGCTACTTTAAAAGCCCTTATCAAACCAAACAATCCTTCTCCATCCTTCATCTCGCCGGAAGCAGAACGGCAGGCCGACAAGACCACCAAATCAGTTCCATTCAAATTCATTTGAGAAACATCGCATGCCGTCACTATGCCGGAATCCATGGCATCATAAGGTATCGGTTTATTCCAATAACGGTTGGCTCCCGTAAGCAAAAATCCATTCCGCAGCATCGGATTCTTATACGCACTGCAACCCACCAACGGATTTTCTTCAAAAGACACAATCCTCCCATCCGGAATGGTTTTATCATACAACAAAGAAAAGCCATGAGTTGCCACATGAATGATACTATGTGGAGCAACCCGAAAAGACAAACTCAGAAAGTTAGCCTTATTTGCCTCGCGCCCTAAAAACAAATGGGATTTCCATCTCCCTGAAAGCATCGTATCAATGCGACACAACTCCTCCCTGCTTCCCGGCAAATACTGGACTCCCTGTCCCCGCACTCCTTTCAATGAAGGGAGTTGCGAAAAGTAAGCCCCGCCAAACCCATACAATGTATATTCAGCCTCTTCACAATCCTCTTTCTCCATTTTTAATCGAAGAAAATCTTTGATACTCAATAAATAATGTAAATCGTACGTTTCAAGTAATCTTTTCTTCCTATACAGAATATTCCCCCAATACACCTCCATCATATCACCTTCCAAACAAAGAAACAACTTAGTTGGAGAACCAATAAACCGGTTGATAGGCTTCCATATCTCGTCAGCCTCCCGATTTTCCACACGAAGGCGAAAAAGCTCCCTTTTCTTCGGTAACACCACAACCCTTGGACATGGCAAATCTGCCCTCATAACCAAGGCTACATATTGCCGGTCATAGAAATTAATCGGTAAATCGATTATTTTGATAAGCGTTTCATCGGGAGCAAGCCACTTTTTCAAGCTTTTCCAATCCTTTAACTGCGCCGGATTACTCTCTGAAGGCGAAAATCTTCCTAACAAAGAAACTTGTCTCCGCTTCAATCCAATCAGCTTGACCCACATCTCAAACTTACTGAAATAGCGAGGATTTCCGGGCAACAGATAATAATCAGGAGTATAATAAAGTGAATCTATCGATTTCTGTAAATCGAGGGCTATAGGACGGGAATCTTCCTTAATTCGAGTGACGGGCGAAGGACTGACAGCCAATAAATTTTCTTTCAACAGGCTGTGCTCCAGAAGTAGCTCAGCCACAGATTCATGCCGGACATGGCGGAGAGAAAAACGCTGTATCATGTCCAGATAATATCGCAAGAGATTACCGAGTTCGTCTCGTTCCTCTGGCAGAAAATAAGATAAATCCGCACTTAAATATTTTCGGATTTCAGCCAGCAGACAACGATAGACTCCAGCAGCTTGCTCCAGATATCCTTGTCGTTCGCATATACAGGCCATTTGGATGGTATATAAATAGAATAAAGGCAAAGTGCCATTTTGAAAGATTTCTTCCTTCGTAAAAACTGGAGAAGCGATTTGTTTCAATCCTTCCACCATTTTCCCTGCTTCATCAGGATGTAACTGCATAAGATACTGAATGGCGTCCTTGTGCTTGGAAAGTCTGTGAAAAGAAACAGGCTCATATTGCAGACTTAAAGTCAATGCCTCTTCACAACTGGTCAAGGCTTCCTGCAGCTTTCCTTGCTTGATTTTATACAGACTGCAATCTGCCAGATAGCGTACCTTACATCTTTGAAACCAGGCTTCATAAAAGGAATAAATACTGTCCGGTTGTCCATCATGCTGTTCCAGAATTGTTTTGACACGAACCAAATTCGTACTCACTTTTAACAAATTAGACATATAGGCTATTCCTAGACTGCTGTCCTCATCTTTATCAATGAGTGTTTTGTTCCTGCTAAAGTTGATTTCCAAATTTCTCCGCACAAGTTCCAGATTCTTCCACGAAAAATCGTTTTTATCCAATTCCCGACCAAATATCTTCTCAGCTTCTTCCGACAATTCCTCAAAGAATGAAGGGCATTTCTTTTCCAGGCAATCCAGACTTTGTTGATAAAGTTCCCAGGCATATTCCATACTATCTCTGGTGAGCGGTTCCCAATATGCTTCCTGCTGTAGGTTGGGAGAATGATACGCATATAAAGCTGTTACCTTCAACATACATCCCAGCCATACCACAACAAAGAACAAGTACCTTAAAACCATCGCCGTTGATTTAATGCATCATAAATCTGCAGGGCTTCTTCACTATAAGAGTTCTTCTGTTGGCTGATATATAAAGCCCAATCAACCGCCTCCTCTCTCTTCCCATCGTGTAGCAAGCATCCCAACATCAACCAGTCTCCCACTTCTTTATTCACACTCTTCTGAAGTTCCTCAGCCAATACATACGCCTGCCCGATATTATCCTGACGTAAAAAAGCTATTCCCAGATACATTTTGCTCTTTTCCGTAATGCAAGCCAGCTTATTTTCTTCCGACAGCTGCTGGTAATAAAGAACCAAACTATCACTTTTTCCCTCTGAATACCATTCCTCTATATGCCGGTTTATTCTAGCTGTTTCAGGAGTAGAAAAACCTTCTGAGCGCAAAGTTTCCCATACAGGCGGATTATAAACCTCATGCAAAACGTCCTGGGTACTGAAACGATACATTCTCCCGTAAAAGTAACCAAGTATCATCAGCACGCATAAACAAGCTGCTATCCAACGGACCTGAGCCTTTACTGACAATTTCTTCCTTTCCGGCTTTTTCTGGTACAAGATTCTTGCTTCTGCCTTCTTTCTCTCGGCCTCTACAACCAGTTGCCTGAGAAAGACTTGTTCCCTGAGAACCTCATCTTTTTCCATTCGAGCGATGAAATCCGATTCTTCTTCCGGAATCATCTCATAATTCAGGAACCGGTCTATCTCATCCAGCATCCTGTTTTCCTCATTTCTATCCATAAACTTACTTCTTCAGTTTATAATAAATGCCCATTCCCTCCAGCCTGCGTTTCAGCTCAAAAGAAAAACGGCGCATACACGAATTTTTCTTACTTTTAGCCACACTCGCCGATTGATAGCCCATCCGCTCAGCAATCGCACTCATACTCAAGCGTTCCCAATAGAACAGCTGCAATATTTGATTACACACAGATTCTCCTTCGTTCACCAGACGAGACGCCTCTTCCAATGCATTCTTCCAGTCGGTATCCGGTAATAATTCACTCAGCCATCCAGCCACAAGAGGACGCTCGGTTTCTTTCTGAAACTTCTTCAAAACCCGATTCTTCCCAATCCCCAAAAGATAAGTGAAAAGAGAAGCATCCTGCTGCTGGTATTTCCCTGTACGGATATTGTCAATCATCAACAAGAAACTATCATGATAAATATCTGATATTTCCTCTTCTCCCAATTGATATCTTTTCTGCATATATCCCATAAATCGTGCCCGGTACAACCTATAAAGCTCCTCTATTCCTTCCTTGGACAGAATATCCCTGCAACCAGACTGATGGACCTTCCGTTTTTTCCAATCAAACACAAAATGCATAACTTCCACTTTAATGAATCACAGACAATATAAACAGCTTCTCCTTATCGCTACACTCCATATATGGATGTTGTAATTTCAACAACGGACTGGAAGGTAACTGTCGCATGGTCTCATTTACAACCTTGCACCAACCTTCAGACGTAAATCCAGCTAATTGCCGTTCTGCCACCTGCACGAAACTATAAGTCAGTTTCCCATAATGACACTTGCTCTTCCGACTATAATATTCATAATTAGTCTCCTCCGGCCTACATGCACTCAATACCATCGTAGGAGCCAGATTAGCCAAAGACTTCAATTTCATACTACACTCCAAATGTCTTCCTCGTCGAGGAGTATAATCATCCGGAGCAAAAATTTTATTGACACCACGGATATAAACACCACTCATATAGCGATTGGCTGTTCCACTATGACATGCATCCAAAAGTACAAAAATCTGTCCGGATTTCCCCAATTTGCACCGAAACCTGTCAATCCATTCCCCCAATTCATCATCACTGAAATGCTTTTCTCCCTCGTAAACACCAGGAAGATACCAGAACAATGCATCATAAGGAATCAAGGCTTCATCCAACCCGTCCTCTTCATCCCCATTCAAATCCATCATCTGCTGCCCATGGCAAGAAAAATGCAAAAACAAATAGTCGCCAGCCTTCACATCCTCATATAACCTTTGCAATGACAGATTAATATTCTTCTTGGTGGCCCTTTCATTCTTTAACAATATAATTTGCTGATAATAATTTCTTTTCAACAAATCAGAAATTAATATACCATCGTTGTCGCCATGAATATTTTCCCATCCACTATCCATCGGATATTTGCCAATAGCCACGACCAACGCCCTTCCCGTACGAGCGTCTGCATGACTCCCGCTCAGAACTGCAAATAAAAATAACACACAAAAACAACGGAAAAAAAACATATACGCACTAAAAAAATATTCAACTATCCATTTACCTTTTAGCTCTTTGAAGGATAAAGATAAAAAAGATGTTTTAAATATCCCTACTCAAAACATCTTTTTCTGCAAACAAGGTTTTTATCATTCAGCAAGAATCTTGTTTTGAATTAAAGTAGAGATTTTTTTAATTTAATTTGCAATATTAAATATTAAAGCCATGGACCGGAAATTGACTATTTCATATTACACAGCAAAAGAGATGTTGATGGAATTACTTGCGAATAATAAATTGCTGGAAGATGAAGAAATAAAAGTGATGCTGAAAGATATGGCGTTACAAAAGAATGAAGAAGACAGAAACTCATCCATGAATACTCCAATCATTATAGATACAGAATGTCGTCTGTTCTTTCCAATGTACAGCGACAAGGAAGTGAAAATGTCCTATTTACCTAAAACAGTTTATATTTTTTTCTTGCTTCATCATACGGGTGTAGAGTTCAAGAATCTAGACCACTATTTAAAAGAATTGTATCAGATTTACCAAATCGTTTCCGAAGAGAAGAATATAGAAGCCAGAAAAATCAAAAGAAGTTTAGAAAACCTCGTTTCACCTGGAAGCAACCGAATTTATGAAATCTGCTCTGTGGTACGAAGAACTTTATCAGAGATTCTTCCAAGGGAATTAGTTACACAATATGCTATCACGGGGAAATGGGGAGGGGTTCATAAAATAAAAGCCGAACGTTCATATCTTGAAATCAGACACAAAAAACTGAAACAAATCTTATCAGAATAATCTTTATTGTTTAATATAATATCTATTCAGTATGAAAAAACTAACTGTAGTGCTAATGGCAGCATGCAGCATGCTGCTCGTTGCTTGTTCGTCGAACACACCCAAAAAAACGGTAGAAAAGGCCTTCGATGCACTCATTGACGGCGATTATGAAACGTATGTAAGAAGCCTCTATGTGGAAGACAAATCAGATCCTGAAAAGGTTGAAAAAGATATTCAGGATTTAATCGAAATAGTAAAACGCAACTCGGAGGACGAAGATGAAAAAGTTAAAAGCTACGAAATCCTAAACGAAGAACAAAGTAAGACAGGAAAGTGGGTTCGCATCACCTACAAGCTCACCAACGTTGATGGCACAGAAAACACTTCTGATTTCTATCTGACAAAAGATGATACAGGAGAGTGGAAAATTCAAATGTTCGGAACAGACAGATTGATGGATGAATAAAAAAGTATCACTTATATCCTCATCGACAATACTCTGGAGTTAAAGTATAATATCCCAATAGTTTAATTACCCAACCTACAGAATCATGACTAGCACGATGAATAAATTAGCAATAATATTCCATCAAACTTGATTACATCAGTATATCCCAGTATTTGATATATGTCTGAATATAAGTTCTTCATAAAGCATGGACCTCTCATATTCAACATTTTAATTCCATTTCTTAATTTAATTTTAGCTAATAATTGTTCCAACTTAATATAGAAAAACAATGAAAGTAAATAATTTATTAGTATCAGGCTTTACCTTGTGTATGCTAAGTATCATTCGTCCGAACGACAACGTGAAGTCTTGAATTTATATTCTTTACCTTGTGTATGCTAAGTATCATTCCCCAACCAATGGAAGCGCAGTTCTTTAAAAAGATAGGCAATATGCTTGAAGCTGTAGATAAAGCATTAGGTGGAGATACCTCGAAAAACAATACAGCAACAGAAAATGCCGAGACTGATTCCCCTCAAGTAAATAGAACTGTAAATGGCATACATCAGGCTACATTGTATGACAGGGATATAACGATGAAATGTCCTGTAGTAACCAATCAGACCAAAGTAATAACAGTGGATGTGGCACCCAATATTTATGTAAATATGACACCTTATTCTGATGGGGTTGCTTTTGTGAAGGTAGACAAAAAATGTTTCTTTGTAGATACCTTAGGTAATAAAGTGCTTGATTTCAATTATAGCCTTCCTTTTATGCAGGAATATCCTCGTTTTTATCAGGGAGTTTGTCCTGTGAAAAAAAACATGGCAAAAAATATGTCATTAATAGACAAGGCAGGTAAGGTGGTCATGGAACTACCAGTATATAATTGCACGAACTTTGTAGATGGAGTAGCTGTTGGATTCTTATCTGTTACTAAAGGATATAGTAAAGTTACAAGAGCAGTTTATTTTAACACAAAAGGAGCACTTGTTTATAAAAATTTGATTGAAGATGTCAAATTTGGAACTTTGGAAGCTCTTCGTCCATTACGTGAAGGACTTGCAGCCCATTATAGCTATTCGAAACAACTATATGGATTTAGGGATAAAGATGGGAATTTGGTTATTTCACCAAGCTATCCAAAAGTGCAAGATTTCAATGACGGACTGGCAGCTGTTCAGACAACAAGTGGGAAATGGGGCTACATTGACAAAACAGGTAAAATGGTAATTGAAGCAAAGTTCTCGTCAGAACCAAGTCCGTTCAGTGAAGGTTATGCAGTAGTGGAAAAACGGGATGGGAAAAAATGCTATATTGACAAACAAGGAAATGTTGTTTTTGACGGATTAAGAGATGCCTATTACTTCCATCATGGAAGAGCCTTTGTCCGTTTAGACAGGATGTCTAAATACACACTCGCCTTAATAGATAAAAATTTTAAAGTCGTTTCTGAGTTTCATACAGACTTGAATACTTTACCTTTAAAAGATGCCGTATCTTATTCTGAAAATGATATTTTGGTAAGTAATTGTTTCGTAACCGAAATGGGAGATATGATTTTGGGAGCAGAACACTTAAAAAATCATTTTTCAGACGGATTGACTTATTGTATTGTTTTAAAAGAAGGAGGAAAAACCACTTGCGGTTGTATTAATCGTAAAGGTGAATTCGTCTTTATATTTAAAGAATCTGAATTCTAGTTATTTATAAGAAGCTGTAAAAAAGAGCAAACATCCACTTCTTAAAAACGAAGAATATAAATTAAACTGTGTCAGCAAGGGGTCAAGTATAAACTTTGCTAACACAGTTTTTTTACATCTTCAAATCTACTTATTTTCATCAAAGCAAAAACAAAGCTAACTTTGTACAAATCAATCTTAACTGTACAATATGAAAACAAGCTACCTGATTCTTTTATTGCTCCTACTCCCTATCCCTTCCTTGGCTGGCAATCGTCTTCAAGAACTATATTCAAATATCAATCATTTTATCGCACAGCAAAAGGCAGAAATAGGAGTGGCAATTATCGCAGAGGGAAAAGACACCCTCACCATAGGAAACAATCACCACTATCCCCTGATGAGTGTGTTCAAATTACATCAGGCATTAGCTGTTGGAAATTATTGTGAAAAACATCGGATATCCTTTGACACCCTACTCACTGTAAGCAAAACGGACCTCAAACGCGATACGTATAGCCCACTAAGAGACCAACATCCCAATGGAGGGAAATTCTCGCTCAAACAATTGATGCAATATACTCTTCATCTGAGTGACAACAATGCATGCGACATTTTATTTAGATTTATGGGAGGCCCCGATGTGACCGACCGTTACATTCGAAGTTTGGGTATCAAAGATTTCTCCGTTCAGCATACGGAAGAGGATATGCACCGCAACCTGAATCTTTGCTACCAGAACTGGAGTACGCCTCTCGCCACTGCAGAAGTCATTGAGGCCTTACTCACCCGTCCCTTGTTCGACAAGGAACATCAGGAATTTATAAAAAAATCCCTTATCACCTGTCAGACCGGAAAAAGTAGAATAGTCCGTCCTTTACAAGATAAAAATGTGATTGTAGGACACAAAACCGGTACCGGAGACTATAACAAATCCGGACAACTCATTGCAATCAATGATGCCGGATTTATAGTGTTTCCAGACGGACGTCGTTATACGTTGGTAGTATTCGTCAAAAATTCTCAGGAAAATCCTGAACATACCGAAGTAATCATCGCACACATTTCAGAAATGGTTTATCAGGCTTTCTCCAAACCCTGATAAACTCCTTTCACAAGCTGACAGGCCGTTTTCAAATCAATCGTTCCAGTGTTCAGCATCAGATTGTAATGATGCGGTTCCCCCCATTTCATGCCTGTATAATACTCATAGTGATGAACCCGGTTACGGTTTACCCGCTTGATTTCAGCTTCCGCATTTTCCCGGGCAATGCCATATTCTTCCACACAACGGTTCACCGCGCTGGCTACATCCGAGTAACAAAACACTTTCAACACTTTCGGATAATCCTTCAATACGAAATCCGCACAACGGCCCACGATGATGCAGGATTCTTTGGCGGCCAGTTCCTGAATAATCTTGCTCTCGGACACGAACAACACATCATCCGATGAAAGGCTGGACTCGAGTGGGCGTTCACTGTTCTTCGAAAGAATGCATTTCAACCAGAAAGAAGGGATAGACTGTTCATTCTTCACAATGTACTGCTCATCCATTCCGCTACGCTGGGCAGCCAGCTGGATAAACTCCTTGTCATACAGCTTAAGACCGAGTTCCTTCGAAAGCATCTCGCCCAGCAAATGTCCTCCACTTCCATACTCACGCGCAATGGTAATCACAATATGCTGTCCTTGAGCCATAGCCGCTTTTTCCCGCACAGAAGAATCTGTAATCCATTTATCCAAGAATTGATAATACGGGCTTACAAAATGCACAATCGGACCTACTACCAACGCCGAAATCACGGTTCCTTCACGTACCCCATAGATTCCCGACATGAAAATCAAGGACAACAAGCAAGCAAGGACGACCAGAGTCACATCAAATCCCAGCTTCACATAGCCAAACTCTCCACGGAACCTTTTCGTGATGACGTTCACAAAATATTCCCCGGCCATCATGGCTGCATTTGCCTTTACCTCCAGTGCGATACCTACGGCCAGAATCACACAACCTATCAGCAAGGCAATAATCATATATACATAAGTTTCCGGGTGCAGCCAGAACAACACATAGTGCATACAAATATCAATAAACGTACCGAAACAGAAAGAAATGGGAATCTGTAGGAGGTACATCCGCAAATCGGATTTCAATTCCTGGCGTGACATCAGAAACGGCTCCAGCACCACAAACAGAAGGTTCAACAGGATGGTCCACTGTCCGATGGTCAAAGGAGTAAACATACTCAATACATACGTCACACTCGTAATCGGAGACGTACCCAGCAAAGCCTTGGTAATGAAGGCAATTCCAAGCGCGTTCACAAACAAAGAAACGCAAAACAACAGGTAGCGTCTAAAAAGAAATACATTCATATATCATCTGCTTTTATAAACGCCGCAAATTTCTGTCTATTTTTCCGCTTCTCAATCATAAATGAGCAACCAATTTTGGTCGAAAACGAAACAAAACTTACTTTTGTAAAAAAATTGGCGCAATGGACAGACTACTGACAGAAATTATGAAAGAATCGGGCCAAAAGGCCGGAAACACCTTGTTTATCCAAATAAAGTATCCTCATTTTCTGGCAAACTCCATCGTCATCAAACAAGGATTCTTCTTCCTGCTCGTCACAAACGGAACAACGGCCATTACCGATGCCTTCCATCGCTATACACTTTCCGCCAACCAGCTACTGGTACTTACCCCCAGTACCGAGAGTATGCTGTCCGATGCCAGCTCCGATTTCTCCATGTCGGCCCTGTACATCAATCCCGATTATTTTGACAGCCTGCCCGACGGACAACCCGTGTACAATCAAGTGGCCCGCTACCTGGGCAACTACCAGCTTCCCATTTTTCGTCTTCAAGATGCCCCTGCTGAATACATGCAAAAAACGATGTCACTCTTTTCCGAGCAGTTGAAAACCATGCAGCTGTATCAGGACGGTATCATCCGCCATCTGTGCAGTTTTCTTCTCCTGCAAATCACGGATGCCCTCTGCCAGGAAAACCGGAATACTCCGGTCTGCGTAAAACGTTCCAACGAGATTTTCCGCAATTTCAAGAAACTGCTGGTACACCATTACCGGGAAGAACACACCATCCAGTTCTATGCCGACCAGCTCCACATCTCAACCACCTATCTTTCCCGTATTGTCAAAGACCTGACAGGGCATACTGTCTGCTTTCATGTGTCGGAACTCCTATGTGCAGATGCCCGGAAACTACTGGAATGTACTGACATGGATATCAAAGAAATTGCCGACTACCTAGGGTTCTCTGACCAGTCGGTATTCGGCAAATTTTTTATTCGGAAAACCGGCCTTTCTCCTCTGAAGTTCCGGATGCGAAAAGAAACAAAGCCCCAAAAAGAGAAAACCGAGATACAGACTTAAGGATGATAATTCCATCCACAATCATTATGATATATCATCAGCCGACTCATACCTCCATCCACCGTGATATTTTCTCCATTGATAAAAGAGTTGCGTTCGTCACAAAGGAAAGCCACCACCCGCACAATGTCCATGGGTTCTCCCACTCTACCCGAAGGATGCTGTTTCAAATCCCCCTGACTATACACAGGCTGATACACCTCCTCTTTATGGTAAGCACCCGTATCAATCCATCCGGGAGCAATAGAATTTACACGTGCAATTCCAGCCAGACTCACAGCCAAAGCATGAGTCAATGCCGTAATGCCACCTTTAGCCGCCGTATAGCTTTCAGTATTGGGCTGCGATTGAAAAGCACGAGTGGACGAAAGATTTACGATAGAGCCTAATCCCTGAAAATGATCCTTAAAAAGTTTTGAGAGCATATAAGGAGCTGCCACTCCGACACGCTGCACATACAAGAAATCATCATAATCACATCCTTCCAGAATTCCTCCATGCATCAGGCAAGCATTATTGACAAGACAATGAATGCCTTCGGGATGTTCATCCAGTACCCTACGGTCAAAATCCTCCAAGACCTGTTTCTCTGCCACATCTCCCGCATATCCTGTTACCTGCCAGCCATATCCGCGCATCCGTTCCATCTGCGTATGAACCCCTTGCACATCACAATCTACAAAATATACCGCATCACCCTGCGAAGCAAAATATTCTACTATACAACGGCCGATGCCTCCAGCACCGCCCGTTACTACTATTGTCCTGCTCATAAGTTAACCGATAACAACCTCTCCATCGGCTGTCACCTGATCTTCCCAAGCCCCGATAGAGCCTCCTGAAACACTAATACTGTCACGTCCTATCTTTAATGTAAGACTACAACATTTTCCTCCTTCCAATTCTGACTGCGAATGGCCCAACTGACGTAACAATTCATCGAGGAGTATTCTTTTCGTCTCCCCGTTGACACGCACGTCCAGTGTTATTCCATCTGTAGTTTGTGGAACAAGATAAAACGACGCAGAAACTCCCGTAGAAATATAGTCACCTGTTATATTCTTCACACTTTCAATGCTTCCCTTGGCAGCATCTACCACACAAGTTGTTTTGGCATGAAGGGTCAGTGAAAGTTCCCGAAGATCATCCGCTGTATATCCATTTCCTGGTTCAAACGTCAGAATCAAATGATGCAAAGCATGTACAAAAGTCATGGAAACAGGTTCGGCCGTTCCTACTGCCACCGTTTTTGCAGGAGCTAAAAGTAAGTCTGCCTCAGAAGTTTGCAAACTATTAAATTCAAATGTCCCTTCTTCTCCTACCATTTGCTTGGGATAGCAAGAAGCAAATGTCACCTGTTTCACATTTTCGGCCAGGCCTAGCTTGCCCCAGGTAAGAACCTCAGAATCATACGCAAAATCAGTAGCAACCGTAGAAATTCCATTTCCACCTACAAAAAGTGACAAGACATCGCCTTTTGAAAAGTTACCACTCCCATCCGTAGCCAATTGCGGAGCACGTGACTGCGGCGCTACATTAGCCAAAATCGTAATCGTATTTCCCGAAGGCAATTTATCCTTTTCCGGTACATCTTTAGAACAAGCTGTCAGTGCCAACGCTACAGCCATCAACGCATAAAAATAATTTTTTCTCATCATCGATTTTTATCTTAGTTTTTATTTATTTTATCTCTGGAAATGCTTTCTGCCAGATATCCTGTCGCAAATCAACCAAGGTCAAAGTACACACCATCGATTTTCTTTTTACCGGTGTTCCATCCACATTATCCAGCGGAGCAATGTAAGTTTCCCGCGTTCCGGTTCCTTCATATACTACTTTAAAACGCCTGAGAGACGCATGGTTGGGTTCATCTTCTGCGGAATTATTATCACAAAAATACAAGTAAGCCACATTTCCTTCCGCATCAAATTCAGCCCCCCAAACAGTCATGGCATGAAGTCCTTCATTCGCATTTGAAAAACCATATACAGAGAAACCTATCGCTTTATGGTTTCGGAAAGCATCCTTCATCCAATCATTGAAATTCTTTTTCGACATGTTGTAAGTGTCTGTTGCCACAACATCTTTCTTTGAAAATACTTGACAAAAGAATCCCGGAAAACTTTCATCATTACTCGCATTTAAATTTTTTTTGTCGCCATTAATGAACCAGTTCACTCCTCCAGTTTCCCAACTTCCTTTATTGGGATACATTCTTTTAAAAAAATTGAACACCTCACTGTGCTGCTGGTCAGTTTCTGTCATTTTCCGATATCCCTTGGGACAAGGATTTCCTGGATATTTTACTTCGTATGCCTCTATGTATTTACGATTGTGTTCAATCCACCAATGAAGCAAATTAGACGCTGTTGCAGCCCAACACATATTACGGTCTCCCACATAACCGAAAGTCTTATTACAGTCATACCATCCACATCCCTCTTTCCAGGTGAGATAATTCTCGTCATTGAGCAAATCTATTTCTTTATAATCATATCGGAACCACTCCCCTTCCGGAAATTTAGTAATCCACGTATTGATAGACAACGTTTGCACTTTATCTTTACCCGGAAAATCCGGAGAGGTTATGCCATACACCCAACGGTTTTGATTAGCAAATTCCATATCTCCTCCGCTTACCTCAGTCGATTTCAATGTCAGATTAAGAGTTGTCTGCATACCTGAAGAAAATGACCGAACACCTGAAGGCAGCTGATAAATCACAGACTTACCTCCGGAGGTCAGACGAAGCAAGCCCTCTTCGGACTGATAAGCTTTAGCATCTTGTGGTAGGACAATAACTGAAAGGTACGTACATCCTTCCGCTGAGGAATAATCCAAGAATATGCAGAACCTGCAAGGGAAACAGTACCATCAGTCATAGAAATTATTCCGCTCGCACAATTACGTACTTCCAGTTTCAAATCATCTGGCACTGTACCTTCCAAATGGATATTAATCCGATGCAAAGCATGATTAAACTGCAAAGTAGCAGAAGATTCTTCCTCTCCCACCTTGACCTTGGCAAAAAGAACATCAGCTTCCTGCATTTTTTTTGAAGTACTTTGGTCAAGTGGCAAATGAAGGTCTCTATTTTCTTTGTTTCCAGCTGACTGTGGCAATACCGGAAAAAGAGCCGACAAGCTCCACTCTCCCCGTGCATAATCACTGCGATTCAATGACGGAGTCCACCGCCCGGATACATATTGCAACTGCTTACCAGAAATCATGTCTCCAGCCATCACCTGTACCTCTATGCAATCATTATCCGAGAAGTCTCCATTCCCTGTATCACTTGTTATCACACGAGTATCTTGTGTCCACGCTGTTTTGGCACACTTCAAATTGAACTCATTGCCGTAAATTTGAGAAATATCTTCTGCCTGTTTACACGACATCAAGAATATCATGCTACCAGCAAAAGCGATAAAAAGTTTTTTCATTCGTATCATATTCTAGTCAGTTTCTGTATTTTTATACATACAAAAAGGGAATATTGTTCATTCGACAACATCTATTCCCTTTCTTTTTTTTGTTTTTTTACCAAAATCAATAAAAGTAATATTTTGGATTTTATTTTTTCCGGTAACAAACCGTCCCCGTTGCCTGGTAAGTAGGCATCACCAACACCTCGGCTATCTGGATATGTGCCGGAGCAGAAGCAGCATAATACACCACCTCGGCCACATCCTCCCCCGTGAGCGGACGAATGCCTTCGTACACGGCATCGGCTTTTCCCTTGTCACCCCGAAAACGGACCACCGAAAAGTTTGTCTCTACCAGCCCTGGCTTGATGTTCGTCACTCGCAACGGCGTGTCTACCAAATCAATGCGCAACCCGTCGGACAAAGCTTTCACAGCTGCTTTCGTCGCACAATACACACTGCCGCCCGCATAAGCCGCATCTCCGGCCACAGAACCGATATTGATGATATGCCCGCATCCACGTTCCACCATACCCGGCACAATCATCCGCGTCATGGCCAACAGTGCCTTGATATTGGTATCAATCACCACATCCCATTCTTCCAGCGAACCTTCATATTCTTTATCCATTCCGATTACCAGTCCGGCATTGTTAATCAGCACGTCAATGTGCCGCCATTTATCCTGCAAGGAATCTACTGCCTGACGCATGGCCTGCCGGTCGCGCACATCAAACGGCAGCGTCAGCACTTCCACGCCCTGTGCCGTAAGTTCTTTTTTCAGGCTTTCCAGTTTTTCCACGTTTCTTCCGTTCAATATCAGGTTGCTTCCCATGGCTGCAAATTTCCGTGCGCAACCCTCACCGATACCACTTGTGGCACCTGTAATAAAAACCAATTTCCCTTTCATATATTCCTTGTCTATTTTTTATTATGATATTACTGCTTTCCCTTCTTAAATGTATCGAGCACTGCCAGTCCCTTTTCCGCATCACTTTCCTTTATCATCACCTGTATTTGTTGGGCAAATGCAATGATGGGGCCATAACCACTACGGACACTATTGGTCAGAAAACAGTCGATGCCTTCATCTTTCAATACCGTTTCCAGCAGCTGACATTCCCACAGCTCTCCACGATACAATTCTATAATCTTATCCTGTTTCATCACACAATTTTTATGTTCTAACTCCCTGCAAAGATAGGAAAGCATTCCGACAAAAAACGGTCTTCCGCTTCATTCTTTCTTTTTTATTCGCTTATTCTCGCGATATTTCCTATCTTTGCCACCGATTATTAATGCAAATTTAATTTTGAAACATGGAAAATAAATACATTACGGTAGCATATAAACTGTATGCAGTGGAAGACGGAAAAAAAGAATTGCGTGAAGAAGCTCCGGCTGCCCACCCGTTTCAGTTCATTTCCGGAATAGGATATACACTGGACCGCTTTGAAAAAGAAATCCTGGCCCTGCAAAAAGGAGACAACTTCAGCTTCACCATTCCTTGTGCAGAAGCATACGGAGAAAGAGACGAAGACAACGTACGCCAGGTACCTAAATCAATGTTCTGCGGACCGGACGGAAAATTCGACAGCGACAATATTTTCGAAGGAAACATCATCATGCTGAACGACTCCGAAGGACACCAGTTCTATGCCAACGTGGGTGAAATTACAGACGACAAAGTGGTGCTCGACCTGAATCACCCTCACGCTGGAAAAGACCTTTATTTTGAAGGAACCGTCATGGAAATGCGCGACGCCACCAACAAAGAAATGGAAAGCATCATCAAGCTGATGAGCGGCGAAGGCTGCGGAGGCGGATGTGAAGGTTGCGGAGGTGGATGCGGCGACCACGAGCATGAAGACGACGGATGCTGCGGTGGAGGTTGCGGACATTGCCACTAATCCTGAGAAATCCATAACTACCATACGAAGAAGACGGGACACGCCGTCTTCTTTTTATTTTCCACCCGTTTTAATCTTATTTCCCTATGATTCTTATTGCCGACAGTGGAGCCACCAAAACCGACTGGTGTTTCGGAACCACTCTTCACCATAGCCAGATTGTCCAGACAGAAGGCATCAACCCTTTTCATCAGGCAGCGGACAAAATAAATGAAATACTCTGTAATGGATTATTGCCCCAACTTCCATGCCCTTCTTCCGACGTACAGGCCGTATTTTTCTATGGCGCCGGCTGCACCCCCGACAAAATAGAGAAGCTAGCGTTCCTTTTAGGGCAGACATTTCCCCACGCCACCATCGAAGTACACAGCGATTTAGTGGGAGCTGCACGCGCTTTATGCCAGCACCGGCCGGGAATAGCCTGTATTCTGGGCACAGGAGCCAACTCCTGTCTGTACGACGGAGAGAAAATCATACAAAACACTCCTCCGTTGGGATACATTTTGGGAGATGAAGGAAGTGGGGCCTATCTGGGCAAACGTTTTTTGGGCGACTGCATCAAACAACAACTTCCGACCGGACTGCTGGAAGGGTTGTTGAAGGAATACCAGCTGACTCTGCCGGACATCTTGGAAAGAGTATACAGACAACCTTTGGCCAACCGTTTCCTGGCCAGTCTTACACCTTATATATATAAACACAAATCACAACCGGAAGTACATTATTTTCTGACAACCTGTTTCACCGACTTCTTCCAGCGCAACGTGGTTTCCTACGAAGGATACCGGCAGCTGCCCATTTCTTTTACCGGCTCCGTAGCCTGGTTTTTCCATCAGGAAATAGAAGAAGCCGCACAGAAGCTCCACCTCCACACAGGCGTTTTCATACAGTCTCCCATACTGGAACTGAGGCATTTTCACCTGCCTGAAAAAACGCTTTGACGTTTCATCCAAAACGTCTAAACGTTTTAAAGCAAACGTAAAGACGTTTTAAAGCCCTTGGGAAATTCAATAATTTTCAATACCTTGCGTTATTATTCCTCACATCTAACTATAATTAAATCATTATGAAAAATTTCAGAATCGAGGCCCTCATCCTGGCTGTCGGACTCTTGTTGTTAGGAGTCTTCATTGAAAAAGGATTCAACAAATTCGCCGAGAAAGACCGTTGCGTCACCGTAAAAGGGCTGGCGGAAATCGAAGTTCCGGCCAATAAAGTCACCTGGCCGCTTGTTTACAAAAGCCTGGGAAATGACTTGGGAAAATTGTACGATGACATCAAACATTCCAACCAAACCATTATCAGCTTTTTGAAAGAGAAGGGACTGACAGAACAGGAAATCAGCGTGAATGCTCCCGAAATCATCGATCTGGCTGCCGAACGCTACGGCAACAACCAGAATCCGGCTAACCGCTACAACGTGACAACCGTAATCACAGTCACTTCCGACAAGGTCGACCTCATCCGTGGACTCATCAGTGAACAAGGAGAATTGCTGAAACGGGGTATCGCCATCACTTCCGGCGAATACCAGTACAGGGTGCAGTATGAATACACCGACCTGAACAAAGTAAAGCCGCAAATGATTGAAGAAGCTACCAAAAACGCCCGTGAGGCTGCTGAAAAATTTGCCAAAGACTCCGGCAGCAGTCTTGGAAAAATCCGGCAGGCCAACCAGGGACAGTTCAGCATCACCGACCGCGACCCTAATACACCGTACATCAAGAAAATACGTGTAGTCACGACCATCGACTACTCTCTTGAAAACTAAAAAAATCCAAAATCTGGAGAACGAAGCCTCCACAGAGCCGTTCTCCGGATTTTCTGTTTTCCTTTCTCCCGAAAAAAAAGAACGAAGTATTTTAATATTCAGTATTTTATTATACCTTTGCAGCCGATTTATATAAACAATATAAAGTCTAACACAATTAGTTATTTAAAAACAATTTTTTTATTTAATGGAAAACTTAAAGAACATTGCTCCTATTGAAGATTTCAACTGGGATGCGTATGAAAACGGTGATGCAACAACCAACGTAAGCAAGGAAGAACTTGAAAAGGCTTACGACAGCACCCTGAACAAAGTAAACGACCGTGAGGTTGTAGACGGTACTGTCATCGCAATGAACAAACGCGAAGTGGTTGTAAACATCGGTTACAAATCAGACGGTATCATTCCGTTGAGCGAATTCCGTTACAATCCGGATTTGAAAGTAGGTGACACTGTAGAAGTGTACATCGAAAACCAGGAAGACAAAAAAGGTCAGTTGATTTTGTCTCACAAGAAAGCTCGCGCTACTCGTTCTTGGGACCGTGTAAACGCTGCGCTTGAAAACGAAGAAATTATCAAGGGTTACATCAAGTGCCGCACGAAGGGTGGTATGATTGTAGACGTATTCGGCATTGAAGCATTCTTGCCGGGTTCTCAGATTGATGTGAAACCTATCCGTGACTACGATGTATTCGTAGGCAAGACTATGGAATTCAAGGTGGTTAAAATCAACCAGGAATTCAAGAATGTGGTTGTTTCTCACAAGGCTCTTATTGAAGCTGAACTGGAACAGCAGAAGAAAGAAATCATCAGCAAACTGGAAAAAGGTCAGGTACTGGAAGGTACTGTCAAGAATATCACATCTTACGGTGTATTCATCGACTTGGGCGGCGTAGACGGTTTGATTCACATCACCGACTTGTCTTGGGGCCGTGTAAGCGATCCTCGCGAAGTGGTTCAGCTGGATCAGAAACTGAACGTAGTTATCTTGGACTTCGACGACGAAAAGAAACGTATCGCTCTTGGCTTGAAGCAGTTGACTCCACACCCATGGGATGCACTGGATCCTAACTTGAAGGTAGGCGACCACGTGAAAGGTAAAGTAGTCGTTATGGCTGACTATGGTGCATTCATCGAAATCGCTCCGGGCGTTGAAGGTTTGATCCACGTATCAGAAATGTCTTGGTCACAGCACCTGCGTTCTGCTCAGGACTTCATGAAAGTGGGCGACGAAGTAGAAGCTGTTATCCTGACTCTGGACCGCGAAGAACGTAAGATGTCTTTGGGTATCAAACAGCTGAAACCAGATCCATGGGAAACTATCGAAGAAAAATATCCTGTAGGTTCTAAGCACGTGGCTAAGGTTCGCAACTTCACTAACTTCGGTGTATTCGTAGAAATCGAAGAAGGTGTAGACGGATTGATCCACATCTCTGACCTGTCTTGGACAAAGAAAATCAAACATCCTTCTGAATTCACTCAGATTGGTGCAGACATCGACGTAGTAGTACTGGAAATCGACAAGGAAAACCGTCGTCTGAGCTTGGGCCACAAGCAGCTGGAAGACAATCCTTGGGATGTATTCGAAACAGTATTCACTGTAGGTTCTATCCACGAAGGTACTATCATCGAAATGCTGGATAAGGGTGCTGTCGTTGCATTGCCTTACGGTGTAGAAGGTTTCGCTACTCCGAAACACCTGGTAAAAGAAGACGGTTCTCAGGCTCAGCTGGATGAAAAACTGCCGTTCAAGGTAATCGAATTCAACAAAGATGCAAAACGTATCATCGTTTCTCACAGCCGTATCTTCGAAGATGCTGCAAAGGCAGAAGAAAAGGCAGAAAAGAAAGCTTCTAAGAAGTCTTCTAAGAAAGAAGAAACTCCGATGATTCAGAACCAGGCTGCTTCTACCACTTTGGGTGACATCGATGCACTGGCTGCATTGAAGGAACAGCTGGAAGGTAAGAAATAATCTTTCTGAATAAATATCAAAAGAGGGTGTGTCAAAAAGCATACCCTCTTTTTTTATGACAACGCCCCGACTTTCCCAAGCCGAGGCGTTGTTATTACCTAAAGATTTTGTATC
>NZ_JAOQJI010000053.1:0-21486 GCF_025567125.1 Phocaeicola fibrisolvens
CATTGCTGTCCGGAGAAATTTTACCACAGCGTAAGCTGTCTAGGACCGTTACCCTCCGGAACATTAGCAGTGAGGTCGGTTTGATTAAATATATCTTTGATGTCGCCTCTTTTGAAGAGGACTTGACCAATAGAGTTTGAAATGGAATGAAGACTTGGTTTCAACATATAATGTTTCTTCGCAATGATAAGCAGAAGATAGTCACAGATGGCAATCCATATCTGTGTGAACACGGCATTCTTGGTAGTTCCATAGAATGTCTTTATGTGCAGATGCTGCTTTATCCATTTGAAGAACAACTCAATTTGCCATCTCTCCCTGTACAACTCGGCAATAGTCAATGCATCAAGCTTGAAGTTATTGGTGAGGAAACGGTAAACTGTATTTGTGCTGAAGTCTTCATACACAACAAGTCTAAGAGAATCGGGATACTTCTTGGAGGTGAGTGGTCCTGTCAATTTGATTGTTTCATCAGAGAAAAGTCCGGCAGATTGGTCTGCCTCTCTACTATCAAGAACTTCGTAAAGCATATTTTCTTTTGCTCTTGTTACAAAAAAGGCATTATTAAGATGAAAATGCCGGAACAAAGAGTCAAACTTGACATATCCTTTGTCCATAAGATAGTAAGAGTTGGTTTCTACAGGTATCTTATCCATAATTCGGGAATCGTGAACAGCTCCTTCTGTCAGATGGACAAATGTCGGGATGGCCCCCCTAAGATCCATCAAGGTATGCATCTTGATTGCTCCTCTCTCATGATGAAACTTAGCCCATGGACAAAGCTTCAGACACAGTTCTATAGTGCTACTGTCAAAGGCATAGACCATTTCATCCAAGGCAAGTCTAAGTTTCTGTCCATTATATGCTTCCTTTGCTTGCTGTATCAGTAATTGTGCAAAGTCCTGATAAATACGCCAATCCTTCTTTTCATTCGCTTCGGCCAAGGTGGATTTAGGCATTACCTTGATACCAGAACGGTAAAGGTCAGGAGAACAAAGGTTAAGTGTAGTCTCTATGTCTCTCAGCCCGGACCTGTCCGTGAACTGAGCAAAGCTCATTACCATGAACTGATCACGGCAAGTGAACTTGATGGCGTGCCTGTCACCCTTATAGCGGTTGACGCACTTCTTAAATTCGTATGTGTTTATAAGAGACATAACCTGTGCAAATATTGTTTTTCCTTTGTTCATAGTTTGCAAAATTGGCTGTTTATACCTTCTTGCAAAACTATGATTTCTAATCGAAAAATTTTATTAGCTTGGTAACTAACTGATTATTAATTAATAATAGCTGTTTTGGCGAATTTTCTCCGGACAGCAATGTAATATATAATTAAATGAAAATAAAAAGACAGGATACGAGTATTCCTGTCTTCTCATATGTAATGGATATTTTTTTATTTTCTCATCCGCTCCAACTCCTCATCACGCAACATTCTCTCGTTCAGTTTTTCCTGCATCCTGTCAATGAAATAGGTGCGGCTTTCGTTCTTCCGGCGTTTGATATCAGTGTAGAAGCGGTAGCAGTCTTTAGAATCAACCCCGAATATCTTATAGAGAAGTGGGGCGAGCTGTTTGAGCGGCATATTGCCGTTGTTGATGCAGCCCATCACGTCTATGCCGTAGATAAGTTCCACGAGGTCGATGGCATTGCCCGTCCATTGAAGAAGGCTGGCGGTGGTTTCTGTTGCGTTGTTGGCGGATATTAGTGGTGGCACTTGGGGCGTGGCAAGGAATTTCTGCATCTTTCTTACGAAAGACAGAGCCTTGCTGACGTAGGCGGCAATCTCTCTTTTTTCTTCTGACAGATTACGTACGGGATGGTGCTGCAACTCGATTTCGATGTAGGCAAGCGCGATGACGGTAAGGTTCATGTCCATGCCGCCGTTGCACAGTTCGATCACTTGGGTGGCGAAAGCCGTGTATGCCGTTTCCATATTGCAGTCGCCGGCTTCGTTTATCAGGCGGAAAAAGTCGGTTTCCGCCAGCAAGAAATAATTCATGGTTCTGTCAATTTTGAAAATTACACTTTGTTTTCTGCGTGCGCACATGAATATAATTGGCAAAAAACGCGGCAGAAAATAAAAAATCCAACACTCAATTTTACAAAGTGCTGGATTTCAGAGGTATAAAATTCAGTATTTTTTCACAAGGACAAATTATCTCCGACTTAAATTGTTTGTAATCGGAACATTTATTCTATTCCTGAAAATAGAAATGTATGCTTGCCGCACATTTTGGCTATCTTGCTTTTTTATCAAGGATATAGATAATGCGACATACACCGTTGGGATAGCTTTTCAAAGAGGAAAGCGTCCAGTGTTGCTCTGGCAGAGCCGACTTAAAAAAATGTCGTCCGCTTCCGGATATGAAAGGAACGGTGTATAGTATGATTTCATCCACAGCGTGCATCCGCAGCAGTCCGTTTATATAGTCTGCCGTGTCCGGTGTGGCTTCCGCGAGGTAACGGATGTTTGTGCAGTCTTTTCTCCATTCGTGCAGCATTGAAATGGAATAGTCCGGTGTCACACGGTAAAAGGCTTTCTTCCTGATTTCATCAAGACCGCAACGGTCAAGGCACAAATCCTGATGTGCTTTATCATATAACTCTGAAGAAAGACATCCGTCCATCGTCAGTACGGCGAGAATCTGAACTTTACCCATAATCGTTTCCTTTCGTTAGGCAAGGGTAAAAAAGTAGCGTGCAATTCACACTACCTTCAAGCGATGGCTCTGGTAAAGCCTTTACGGAGAGTACGTGAATGCACGCTATGCGTAAGCATAGCATAAGCATCACGCAATCGTCTCCGTAGTTCCAATTTACCAGATTTTCGCTTGAAACGCCTTGCGGTCTTATCCTATATGTTGGCGGCGAAAAGCTCCTGCCAATCGCCGTTTTTCTCAAATGTTATGCAAAGATAGCCAAATTCAGTGAATTACGGGCTATGATTGCTTGAATTTATATTTAAGTCCATACTCTTCAAGTTTGCTGTATAGTGTTGTCCTGCCTATGCCGAGCAGTTCTGCGGCGACACTCCGGTTGCCGTTTGCCTGTTTCAACGCACGCAATATCCGCTCCTTATCCTCCGCGTCATTGCGCAAGGCGAAGCTGACAGTAGAGGTCGGTTTCGTCACGGCAAGTTCCAGATGCTCTTTCATGACAACACCTTCCTGCGCCTGCAATACAGCACCCATAACTTTCTGCCGAAGTTCCCGCACGTTGCCCGGCCATGCGTGTGTCAGCAACGCTTTACGTGCTTCGGAACTGAACCCGCTCACGCTACACTCCAGCTCTCTGTTTGCCATATCACGGAAGAACTCTGCCAGCGGCATAATGTCTTCTTGACAGTCACGCAACGGAGGAACGGTTATCCCGAAGTCGTGCAGGCGGTACAGAAGATCCTGCCGAAAACGCTTTTCATTCACCGATACCTCCAAATCTTCATTGGTAGCAGCGATGATGCGGACATTGAAATTCCGGTCTGCCTTGTCTCCGACCGGGCGATACCGCCTCTCCTGTATGGCACGGAGCAACATCTGTTGGGTTTCCAACGCGAGGTTTCCTACCTCGTCCAGAAACAACGTGCCGCCTTCCGCCTCATGGAAATATCCTTTCTTGGCATTGTCCGCACCTGTAAATGCACCTTTGACGTGTCCGAAGAAAGCCGACGGTGCAAGCTCTTTGGAGAGTGAACCGCAGTCCACCGCCACAAATGGCTTGCCTGCACGTTTGCTCTTGTCATGCAACAGGTGGGCAATATGCTCCTTGCCCGTGCCGTTCTCACCAAATATCATCACGCTCATATCGGTGGCGGCTACCAGCCTTATGCGGTGCATGATTTTCTGAAAGGCGGAACCTTCACGGGCGAATATAGGCATACGGCGTTGTCCTGCCTGACGTTCTTTCAGTATGGAACGGATCAGGGGGACAAGTTTATCCTCCACAAGCTGTTTGGGAATATAGTCTATCGAGCCGAGTTTCATGCTTTCCACGGCGGTATTAACTTCGGCGTAGTCGGTCATAATGATGAAGGGCTGCATCTTTCCCTCCTTTCGCATCCAGCACAAAAGGTCTATGCCACTGCCGTCAGGCAGACGCAGGTCGGCAACCACGATATCATTATCTGTTGCCTGTTGCAGATGTTTCTTCGCGGTTGAGAGGTGGTAAGCCTTCATATTGCGGTAGCCCTCCCGTGACAGCATATTGCAGACATATTCGCAATACACGATGTTGTCTTCCACCACAATTATTTTTGTCTTATTCATCTTCGTATTTTCTCCTTTCCTCTTCTGCCAACCGTATTATTTCCACTCCCTTATCCAGCACGGCAGTCACGGCATGGCTTAACGCTTCACCATCCGGGAGAGCATCGCCACGAAGC
Source organism: Phocaeicola fibrisolvens (assembly GCF_025567125.1). Lineage (NCBI taxonomy): Bacteria > Pseudomonadati > Bacteroidota > Bacteroidia > Bacteroidales > Bacteroidaceae > Phocaeicola > Phocaeicola fibrisolvens. The sequence goes on from NZ_JAOQJI010000053.1 coordinate 4,382, forward strand.
AATCCGTAAAGTACATTCAGCGGTTGGTCGGCACGGAGCACCTCCCACGAACTGCGCAGGTGGTGGATCAGGGAATCCAGCTTTTGCAGGTCTTTTTCTTTTGCTGCATCCCGTACCGCCTGCATTTCCTTTTCTGTTTCAGTTATCAACTTTTCCAGCATGACGGCTTCATTGCCATAGGACAATAAGGCGGAAAAGTCCGGTTTCCCGTCCGGTGTCGCTTTTATGGCACACCTGTCGGAAACCTCCATCAGTTCCGATATGGAGAACGGTTTGAACAGGCATCCGGCAAAGCCTTTTGCCAATAGTTCCCCTTTGTTACAACTGCCCGAAGCGGTTGCCACAACCACCGGGATTGTTGGTGAATTGCCCACGTTGGACGAACGCAACAGTTCCAGCAATTCGAAACCGTTTATATCGGGCATATTCAAGTCTGTCAGCAACAGGCTGTATTCTTTCTGGCGTATCATTTCCATCAGTGCCGCAGCATCGGTGCAAGTGTCGCAGTGTATTCCTTCTTGGGAATACATCTCTTTCAGCATCAGAAGTAATACCTCATCATTGTCAATGGCGACAACATCATGGAATTTATTGTTATGATAAACAGGTGTATTGCTTGTATATCCAAGCTGTTCTTCAGCTTCCTGCATAGAAATTTCAACTGTGAAACGACTGCCTTTCCCTTTCTTGCTGTCTAAACGGATTGTTCCGCCAAGCATCGACACAATATTACGCATTATGGCAAGCCCAAGCCCGAAACCCTCCTTTGCGGCGGCATTTGATAGACGTTCAAACGCACCGAACGCTTGTTTCTGTTCCTCTTCTGTCATGCCTGTACCTGTATCTTCAACGACCAGTGTCAGAACTCCATTATCATATTCAGTAATCAAAGAAACACCGCCTTCTTCTGTGAACTTGACAGCGTTTGACAGCAGGTTATTCCCGATTTGTATTATTCGCTCTTTGTCGGTCAATACAATGGCATCGTGTCCAGTCTTCACGGACAAGGACAGCCCTTTGTTCACGGCAACAGGCATGAACTCCGTTTCAAGTGTGTGCGTGATTGCTGAAATCCGGCAGGGTGACAGACGGGGCTGTTCCTTGCCGTTGTCCAGGCGGAAGAAGTCAAGCAAAGTGTTAAGCATATCCCGCATACGGTCGGAGGATTGCAGTATGTTTTGGATATACTGCCCGGACTTATCCTCACACTGTTCTTTCCGTATCAGTCCGGCATAGCCTGTTATTGCTGTCAGCGGTGTGCGCAGTTCATGGGTGATAGTATGTACCGCCTTCTTCCTTGACGTTATCAGTGCCTCGTTCCGTTGTACGGATTGTTCCAGTTGCCTTATCAAATCAGTTGTCTTGTGCTTGTATTGTTTAATGCTTTTTGCATCACGATGTATGATGATGTAGGAAATTAACAACAATAGAAGAACGAATCCCATTAAACCGCCTACTTGCATAAATGACTTTTCACGCATGGCAACTATTTCGTTTTCCCGGCTTTGCAGTTCGGTTTGTACCTTTTCTTCTATTTGGCAAATCAATTCTTGCAGTTGTCTGTTAAGTTCTGCATTACGAGCTGCAAGGCTGTCGGCTTGTTCCGACAATTGGCGATCCTGCACTTTCTGTTCGCTGATTACGTTTCTATTGACCGAATGAAGGATAGTGGTTGATACTGCTGGAGTTACTTCCTTTTTTTTGCCGAATATGCCTAAGAAACCTTTTCGTTTTGGCTTTTTGGACTGTTCCTGCACACTTTTCTGTACAATAACCGGAATTTGATTGGCTATCTTCTTGTTAATAGATTGTTGTTCATCCATTAACCGGACTATCTGGAACATCTGTCGTTCCTTATCCTCTAAAAGACTGCGCACACTATCGATGCGCTCTGCTGGATAGGTGGCCTTGAAACGGCAGAGCATACTGTCCATTGCCATACGCCGTGCATGGTAATGCTCGATATCTTTATCGTTCCATTCCAGTATTGTTTCACCCAATAGAGAAAATTTTATCATTTGAATATTGATATTGTTTATTTCTTTTCGGAGCTCGTCTATTTTTTTATTGCCAAGTTCTAATGCTTCTATCTCCTGCCATTCATAGAGGCTATTATATGCCATACATCCGATAAGAATGGAGATAAGTATATATCCCAACCGTATTGCCTTATAGAAATTTCCTGACCGCTCCATTATTTTAATGACATTGATTTTTGGAACATGAATAAAAGTTTATCTTTTTCGTTCATGCGGATATTATCAGAATAACCGTCTTTTGTTATTTGATACCCACATGGCTTAACCATAAAAATGCCTAAGCCCTTAGTGTACGAACTTACTTCTGAGGCATAGTCTTTACTTGTATTTAATGGAACTTTCCCTTTAATATGACACCACTCATTATTACAACTGATGTCTTCAATCTCAGACATCAGTTTTTGCAAATCTGTAATAGCTTTGGAACTCGCTACTTGGGGTATCTGCAACTCAAAACAGAGCATCGGTTCGAGAATGTCCACACCTGACTGTTGCAAAGCCAGCCTGAAGACATAAGGGGTCAGCTGTCTGAAATCAGCAGGTGTACTTACCGGGCTATAATACTCGGCTTGAGTAAAAGTTACTTTCAGATCTGTCACTTCCCATCCATGTAAACCAGATTGGCAAGACATACGAATCCCTTCAAAAACGGCATTTTGAAAAGAATGGTTCAGATAACCATAGGAGATGTCACTTTCGATTTGCAACCCTGCCCCTAACGGTAAGGGTTCAAGAGTCAGCCCTATTGTGGCCCAGTAAGGGTTGGGTGGTACTTCGATCTGAATAATCTTATTGACCTTTTTTATAGGTCGTTCTTTGTAGATAGTCTTGATCTCATCAAAATGGACCTTTACGGAAAATCGTTCTTCCAGCAATGTCTGTATGATTTCCTTTTGGGTCAAACCATATAACGAGATTTCCAATTCATCACTATATGAGTTTATGGAAAAGGACAAAGACGGGTCTTCAATCCACAATGTATTCAGAGCGGATATCACCTTGCTTCTCTCTTCGGGCTTATTTGGCCGGACGGAGGATTTGAGAGCGGGATGCTGATGAGATAATCCTTGAATCAAACAAGGTTTAGCACCTAAATAATCTCCGATTCGAAAATCTTCTATATCTTCTACAATCGCGATATCATTGGCACCCACTTCATCAACATTTATCTCTCTGCCCTGATAAATAGTCTTTAGATTTTTAATCTTGATGAATTTTTCCGAATCGTTGATTCTTACAACGTCTCGAAGTCTCAGACTTCCGTCAATTATTTTAAGAAAACTTCTTTTATGCCCTTTGGGGTCATGCTCTATCTTATAGAGATAAGCTGAAAGTCTGTTTGAGACTGATGCCGGAGGAAGTATAAAAGAAGAAATGGCGTCCAACAACTCATTGATACCGATATTGAACATTGCTGATCCATGTAGCACCGGATAGACTTTGGCTTTTGCCACAAGAGCGATTATCGTATTCCAATAATCAGCCGGTGAAATTTCGCTATCCGCCAAATATCGTTCTAATATATCGTCGTCATGGTTGCATACAAATTCTTTGTATTCTTCCTTTATATATGTTTGGGAGCAAACCGGATAAACCGATCCATCGACAACAGTTTGCATAAACAGGACATCTTGCGACAGATTTGTTTTTATATCCATATACAAACGCTCCAAATTCACACCGGCACGGTCAATCTTATTGATAAATATAATTGTCGGGATTTGCAGCTTTTGTAAAGTACTGAACAGCAACTTTGTCTGCGCTTGTATGCCTTCCTTTGCGGATAAGATGAGGACTGCTCCATCAAGCATTTTGAATGTCCGCTCCACTTCCGCAATAAAATCCATGTGTCCCGGAGTGTCAATGATATTGCATTTCACTCCATTCCAGATAATAGATGTCGTAGAAGCCCGGACAGTAATTCCTCTACGTTTCTCTATATCCATAGAGTCCGTTATGGTGTCACCATTATCCACACGGCCGCACTTTTCCGTTGCTCCACTGGCAAACAGCAGATTCTCGGTTACGGAAGTTTTTCCTGCATCAATGTGAGCAAGAATTCCTAAATTTATAATATTCATTTGGATTAAGCAATAATATACTACAGTAGATGCATTGTCGAAACGCACCTTTTAATACCTCCTCGTAGCATATGAGAACTACAGGATTACTAACTCGTATTAATATGTATATTATTACTGCCGCATAACGATTACAAAATTACACAAAAAAATATATCTAACAAAAGTGGGAGGATTTTTTAACTTTTTACCATAGACATTTTATTAGGGAAGCGTAGGTTCAACTGGCAAGTACAAATAAGTAGAAATGTTTGAACAACACCGTTTTAGGAAGTTGAAAAATCAAGTTTCTCTCTCGGTATAGCGTTTATTTTGGCCAATATCTTCTTTAGTTTAGCATTTGTGTATTTCCCATTCGTGTTCTATTTAGCTCCTTATTATGAGTATGTAGCAAGTTACTTATCAAATTCAGCCTCTTTGAGGGTCAAATATGGTTTTGCAAATGGTGACTGACAAGACATAAACAAGGTCAGCAGGAATTTTTTACATAAATGGACATGAATGTATATAACCTAAAATAAGAATAAATTTTAATAAGGGCTGCCCAAAAAGAAAAAAATGCAGTTGCCATCCTATAGATACTTGCAGAAAGGATAAAATTTACTTTTAGACCTTTTGGGATAGCCCTTATTAATACTTCAGATAAAATTCCTTAGGTTATATTTTCAATCCTTTGGACCGGGTTTCCTCCTTGGCATACAGTCCCGGACGCCCGATTATGACATGGTTGGCAACGATACTATCCGCCGGACTGCGTATCTGCGGCGGTGCATTTTCGGGATATTGCGCCTGCCTGTTCCTCACATCTTCCGCTTCCGGCTTGAGCTGTTGCCCTTCATTCTCCTTTTCTGCGACTTCGGGCGTGGGTGGCGCAAGCTCCAGCTGAATTTTTCGGTCAAGGGCGGCAAGTTCGGACTTCAACTGCTTCAGCTCGTCCTCCTTCTTCCACACCTTACCCGCTATCTCCTGTAACTGCGGTATCTCCATCTCCAGCACCTCGTTCTTCGCCTTGTACTGGTCGATGATGGAGGGTATCCTCTCCATCGCGTTGAGGAAGTTGCGGGCGGCGGCCAACGGGTCAGCCATCGCCAGATGCCCGTTGTTGTAGGTGTACTTGTAGTTCCCCTCGACCACGAAGCGGTTGTCGGTGAACTCCAATCCCTCTTTGAGTATCCTTTCGCTCACCACCTTTATCGGAAAACCGTAAAGTTCACCGACCTGCGTGTACAACCCTCCGGTCGTGGCATTCTTGGCTATCTCCTGCAAACGCTTTCCGATGACCTTCTCATCGGCGGAATCCACTCCGTCCACCTTTATTATATTAAGGCGGTTGCCCTCCTTGTCGGTCTGCACCACCGACAGGAAGCGGTTCCAGTCCTCCGTCATGGCATCTATGAAAGCCGTGTTGTTGCGCAACTCGCCGGTCTTTGACTCCAGCTTGAACTCCGAATCACGCTTGCCCTTGTTGAACGACTTGCGTTCCCCTTCGAGCGATGCGATCCGCTTTTCCAGTTTCGCCTTGTCCAACAGGTCGGTATTGCCGGAGAGCAACGCCATGTATTCCGAGAAATTCATGCCCGATTTTTCGTCCATTGCCCCCTCGTCGATGGTACGCGCACCCATCGCACCGCTTTTGAGCTGGCTTATGAAAGTCTGCTTGCAGTGCAGGAGGTTGAACTTGTAGCTGTCCAGTGACTTCTCCACCGCGTAGATGATTACATCCACGTTGTTCCCGGCGAAATGTTTGGCAATCTCATTACCTGCCCTAACTCCGCGTCCGTCACGCTGTTGCAAGTCGGACGGTCGCCACGGCGTATCGAGATGATGGATAGCCACACACCGTTTCTGGGCGTTCACACCCGTTCCGAGCATAGAGGTAGAGCCGAACAGCACACGCACCGTCCCGGCGTTCATGGCGTCTATCACCGCCTTCCGCGCCTTGTCGGTCTTGCACTCCTGAATGAAGCGCACCTCGCTTGGCGGTATACCGTAGTCCTCCGTCAGTTTGCGCTTGATTTCCGAATAGACGTTCCACCCGTCGCCCGGCTGGTATGTCCCCAAATCAGAGAAAACGAACTGCGTGCCTTTCTGGGCGTCGTATTTTTGATAATACTCCGCGATCATCTTGGCACAGTGACTCGCTTTGTTGTCGGGATGATCTTCGTAATTCGGGTCTATCATGCGCATGTCGAGTGCCATTTTCCGGGCATAGTCCGTGGCGATGAGCATCTTCGCCTTTTCTTCCGTTTCCGAAAGCGGCAGCCTGCCCAACAAGGTGGCATCGCCCGTCTTGGCGAACTGCATCAGTTTCTGTATGAAGTCCTCCTGTTCCGGCGTGGGCGGTATATGGTGCAGTATCTCGTTCTTGGCAGGACGGTCAACGCCCACATCCTCCGCCGTGCGGTAGTCCGTGATTTCATTATAGAAGGCGGCAAGCTCCGGCACTTTGATGAAGTAGCGGAAACGCTCCTTCTGGACCACATTGTTCGTCACGTTAAATTCAAAATCCGTCGTCTTCTTGGCAAATATCGCCGCCCAAGCGTCGAAACACCTTATGTCCTGCCGTTCCAGCTCCTTCGGGCGCAGGTACTTGAACAGCAGGTACAATTCAGTCAGTGAGTTGCTGATAGTCGTGCCGGAGAGGAAGGTCGCACCCAAGTCTTTTCCTGTGCGCTCCTGTATGGTGCGTATGGCAAAGAGCATGTTAAGTGCCTTCTGGCTTCCCTCGCTGTTTCCCAATCCCGCCACACGGTCGTGGCGCGTGTTGAAAGTCAGATTCTTGAACTGGTGGCTCTCATCTATGAAGATGTGGTCGATGCCCATCTGCTTGAAATCCACCACGTCGTCCGTGCGTGACTTTATGGCGTGTTCCACCTTCTCCAGCTTCGCTTCAAGGTTGTGCTTGCGCTTCTCCAATCCTTTCAGCATCGCCCGCGACACGTTCTTTCCCTGCTGCCGTAGCACTTCGAGGTTTTCCTCCACCGTGTCAAGCTCTGCTTGCAGGATGCGCTGCTGCAATTCCGGCGACTGCGGTATCTTGCCGAACTGGTCGTGCGACATGATGACGCAATCGTAGTCGTTGTTCTTTATATTATTGAAGAAGCGCACACGGTTGGCGGTCGAAAAGTCCTTCTCCGAAGCGTACAGAATACGTGCGTTGGGATATGCCGCCTGATAGGTGGCTGCAATCTCCGCAACGTTGGCTTTCAGCCCGATAATCATCGGCTTGTGTGCCAAATTCAGACGCTTCATCTCATGCGCGGCGATGCACATTATCAGCGTCTTACCGGTTCCCACCTCGTGGTCGCAAATTCCGCCGCCGTTCTGTTTCAACATCCAGACGCAATCCATCTGTGAGGGATAGACGCTCTTGATACCCCGGCTTGCCAGCCCTTTCAGGTTGAGGTCGGGAAAGGTCTGATGGGAGCCGTCGTAGCGCGGGCGCACGAAACAGTTGAACTTGCGGTTATACATCGTCACAAGCCGCTCCTTGAACTGCGGCGACTGCTCTTCGAGCCATTCGGAGAAGCCGTTTCGTATCTCGTCAATCTTGGCGTTGGCGAGTTGTATTCCCTCGCTGTCGCGCATCTTGATGTCGTTGCCATGCTCGTCCTTGCCGATGGACTTCATCATGTCAGGGCAGGTGTTGTGCAGGGCGTGTTTTAGGAGGTGCATACCGTCATAGTTCCGGTAATACCCCTTCACCAGAAACTCGTCCGTGATTTTCATGGTGCGGTAGCCGCACACCACCGAAAACTCGTCCATGCTTGCGGAATAGGCGATTTTCACCTCCGTGTCGAACAGCCGGCTCATGTAGGCGGCATAGACACCCGTCGGAATCCAGCGTTCCCCGAAATTGAAGTCCAGATCCTCGAAGGCGATGCGCTGCGGCTCGGCATCTTTCAGAGCCTCCAACGCCTGCTTCACCTCCGGCATACGCTCATTTTCGGGATTGTCACCCATCCATGCTTCTATGCGTTCCGCTTTCTCTATGACATTTCCGGCGATGAAACGGTCTTTGATTTCGTAACCGGTCACGAGCGGATTGTAGTAGATGCGCCCTTGCAGGGCAGTGAGCAAATCCTCCGCCGTGCTGTCGGTTATCTCCCGCATATAGTCGAGATTGACCGTACCATATTTGTTGAGCGACGCAGACAGGGCTTCTTCGGGAGAGCCTACGTTGGCATGGCTCTCCACCGCGAAGGAAACAGGATGCTCGAAGATGTCCGCCTTGACGAACTTTCCGTTTTCCATCCGTTCCAGCGAAAGGATGTCGCGCCCGCCCGCATCCATCATCACTAACTTCACGTTCTGCTTGGCGTTGAGGTTGCCGTAGCGCATGACAAACTCATCGTAACAGGTATTCAGATGCTCTCGCCACGGAACATTTGCCTCGCGCCGGAGCGATTCATAACGGTACAGACGCTCGTAGGCGTCACGCAGCGACACATACAACAACGCCTTTTCCTTCTGGTATCCTTTCAGGTCGAGCGGCTGGAATGTCGCCCCGTATGGCGTGATGTCTTTCAGGTAGCCGATGTTATGACGCCCCCGGTCAGCCACCAGCGACCCTTCGCGCAGGTGCATCTCCGGCGTGCGGTGGTAGGCACGCGGAGAAAGGTCCACGACTTCCTCCTTCGGCTTTTCCGCTTCGATGTCGGGGAAAAGGAAAGTCCCCACCGCTTCCGATGGGGTATCTGTAACGGCAGGTGCGGCGACTGCCTCCGGCTGTGTTTCCTCCTGTCGTGGCTGCTCACGGGAAGTTTCCGGCACGGCTTTCACTTCCGTCTTTTCCGCCACTTGTTTCTCGTTATGCTGCCTTGCCAGTTCCCGAAGTTCTTTCCTACGCTCCGGCGTCAAACCCATCATCATTTCATAGAAACCGTTGATGGGAGGATTGGTATCCCAGTCCAGTGTGGCATAGATGTCGTCCGGGTCGGCAGGCTTGGCGGTGTTCTCCGCTTTCACCTCCTTATTCTCCATTGCGGGTTTTGCAGTTGGAGCTGTCGGTGTAACCGTGACTTTCGGTTTGGGCGGAGTGGACTTTGCCGTAACTGCCTTTTTCACCGTCTTTTTCTTTTTGGAGGTTTTCGGTTGGCTGACCTCTTCCGTCATCCCCCAGAGGTCAAGCAGGGTGAGCTGCACGCCTGCGGAATATTGCGGGCGCGGTTCTATCTCCGGCTTTTCATCTGCGGGTTGCGGCTTTTCTGTCGGAGTTTCCACCGTCTGCGCCGAGGATACTGTTTCCAATTTTATGGCAGGACGCTCTACTTTATTTTGAACGGCAACTTTTTCTTCCGTTCCTGCCTGCCGGATTGAACCCGAATACAAGCGCATGGCAAGCCTGTAATGGAAATCCTCGTCGAGCATACGGCGCAAATCCCCGGCGATGCCTGCTGCCTTGCCCTCGTGCAGATAAACCATAGCGGGCTTCCCGTAGGGGTCTGTGTCAAGTTTCGCCATCGTATGCACGATGCGTTCCGGGTGGTGGATGAAATAGGCGTTGTCGGTCAGGGCGGTTTTCGTGTCCGTCTGTATCACGGTCATCAGCCGCTCGTCCTGCGACATTTCCTTCTTGCTGAGGTTCTTTTGCAGGACAATCAGGTCACTGCCCACCTCCGTGCCCGCGTTGTCCGTGAACAGGTTGTTGGGCAGGCGTATCGCGGATACCAGATTGGCCTGACTGAACAGCTCGTTACGCACGGAGGTCTTGGTGCTATTCAATACCCCTTGCGAGGTGATGAACGCCACGATACCGCCGTCACGCACGGCATCCAGTCCTTTGAGAAAGAAATAGTTGTGGATGGTTTTCTGGGCGGAGCGTCTGCCGAAAGAGTCGCTCCGCTGAAACTCCGCGTCGAACACGGCAATGTCACCGAACGGAATGTTGGACACCGCCAAGTCGAAATAATTGTTGAACGGTCTTTCGATTTTCTCAAAACCGCAGGTGCGCATTTTCTGGTCGGGATAGAGATGCCTCAAGATTGTACCCGTGAGCAGATCCTTCTCGAAAGCCATCACATCCGCATTGGGGCTGTGCCGCAGCATGGAATCCACGAACACGCCGACACCTGCCGACGGTTCGAGCATACGGGCGGGGCGGACGCTGTAATCTGCCAGCACGTCCGCGATGGTGTCGGTTATCTCTTTGGGGGTGTAGAAAGCGGTCAGCACGGACGCTTTCAGCGAATCCACAAACCGCTTGTACTCTGTTTCGTCCTTGCTGTTCTCACGGATAAGCCTGTGCAGCTCCACCGTCGGGGCGAACAGTTCGAGGTCGGATTTCGCCCACCGGACGGCATCCGTCAGTTCCTTTGCAGGGTTGAGGATACATTTCAGACCGCCGAAACCGCAGTACCTTTGAAGTATGGCACGCTCTTCGGTTGTCGCTGTCCTATTTTCCCTGTCAAGGATGAATGCCGTCCGTATCGCCTCGATGTTGTCCCGCAGTTTCTGTTTGCGGTTAAACGCCATATTCGTCTAAGTAAAGGACGGTTGCTCCCGTCAGCTCCGTGTAGAGCAGGTCGTAATCGGAAGACAGGGCGAAATTGTCATCCGAGAGGTCATAGACGGAGAACACGTTGCCGACAAGCGGCAGCAGTTTCAGGACAAAGGCTTCACGCTTCTCTTCCGGCACTTCATCGGCAAACTCGTTTTCCACGACTTCGCGGAGGATGGCGTAACGGGAATAATGCAGCCCGCGCAGCAGCGTGTCCATCGCCAGTTCCTGCGCACCATCGGCGGGATAGCCTTCAAGCCGTGCCCTCTCATACGTTTCGGCGGCACGGTCGGCCCGTTCCCGTATGAAAGCGGTGTCGTCAGCCTGTTCAAACTTGTTCGTGCGGAGATAGTCCAGCAGGTACAGACCGTAATAGGAAAAGTCGGTCTGACCCTCGTTTTTCTTCTTGTTGTTCATTACTTTGGATTTAGCGGATTGATAATTAACGGGATAATCGGTTGGAAAAAGGAAGAAAAAGGCACTCGGTATCCCTCCGAGTGCCACCACTAAATCCAAAGTATGAGTGTAATCCGGTATCGAAGAACAATTCATTACTCTGAACAAGTGGCAAAGTTAATACTATTTCTTCCGTCCTGAAAATTTCTTGTCCTTTTTAGCCTCCGGGAACACAAAAGTCGTGTTATATTCCCCGTCAAAGGCGACAACAGCATCGAAACTCTTGCCCTATTTGCTCTTGAACCCTTTGAGCAGCTTGGTATGCCCTTCGGTGAGCAGGTCTTTGATTTCATCGTCGGACAGGGTGCGTCCCGCTTTCAGCCGGAACACGGGCAGTCCGCACTCCGTGTTGTCGCAGCGTACCACCTTGCCGTAGAACCGCATCCTGCCCGTGCCACACTTGGGACACGCGCAGCCGGAGTCACGGCTGCCGAAGAGCTTGTCGCACGAGATCAGTTCGGAGGTTATCTCACGTGTGTACGCCTCTATCTCCTTGCGGAAGGTGTCGTCGGACAGTTCCCCGCGCTCGATACGCGCCAGCTCCTTTTCCCATTCGCCCGTCATGGCAACATCGGCGATGCGCATCGTCTTGACGACGGAATTGAGGGCAAGTCCTTTTTCGGTGGGAACAAGCGACTTCTTGCAGCGTTCCATGTAACCGCGCTTGAAAAGCGTTTCGATGATGGAGGCGCGTGTGGCGGGAGTACCGATGCCACAGTCCTTCATCGCCTGCCGCAGTGCGTCGTCCTCAATTTCCTTGCCCGCCGTTTCCATTGCCGAGAGCAGGGTGGCTTCGGTATGCAGCGGCTTGGGTTTGGTCTTTCCTTCGGTAATGGACGAGCCTTTCGGTGTCAGCGTGTCGCCTTCCTGCCAGCCGGGGATGGTAATTTCCTCTTTTTCCTCGCCATAGACGGCACGCCATCCGGTTTGCTTCACGACGCTGCCTTTTACGGTAAACTCCACTCCGGCACATTCCGCCGTGACAGTGGTCACATCCTTGACGCATTTCTCAGAGAATGCCTCGACCATGCGCCCGGCAATCATCTGATAGATGGTATTGTCCTCTTTGGAGAGGAAGAGCGGTTTCTCACCCGTGACGAGCAGGGCATGGTGGTCTGTCACCTTGCCGTCGTCCACGCTGCGGCGTGTCGGGGCGGCTTTTGCCCGCACCTTGTCTTTCCATTCGGGCTGTGTGCCGATGAAAGCGAGCAGTTTGGGAATTTCGGCAAACACGTCTTCGGGGATGTAGCGGCTTCCCGTTCTCGGATAGGTTATCAACTTCTTTTCGTAGAGTTTCTGCGCGATTTCAAGCGTCTGTTCCGCCGTGAAGCCGTGCTTGGCGTTGGCTTCTTTCTGGAGCGTGGTCAGGTCGTAGAGCAAGGGAGTTTCCTCCGTCTTCTCCTTGCGCTCGGCTTTCGTGACAGTGGCGCAACCTGCCGCCTTTACCTTATTATATAGTTCCATCGCCGGTTCTTTCTCTTTCCATTTCTCGGAGGATGAGAATTTCACGACTTCGCCGTCGCAACCGTCCGTTGCGATATGGAGCTGCCAGAATGCTTCGGACGTAAAGCGGCGGTTCTCCCAGTAGCGTTCACATACCATAGCCAACGTTGGTGTCTGCACCCGCCCCACGGAATACGTGCCGTGTCCGGCGGCGATGGATAACGCCTGTGTGCCGTTGATGCCCACGAGCCAGTCGGATTCGCTCCGCGCTTTGGCGGCGAGGTAGAGGTTGTCGTATTTGCTGCCGTCTTCGAGTTTCCGCAGTCCCTCGCGGATAGCTTTGTCGGTGAGAGAGCTGATCCACAGGCGCACGAAAGGAGTGGTGCAACCCGTATAGTGGTAGAGGTAGCGGAAGATAAGCTCTCCCTCGCGTCCGGCATCGGTCGCCACGATGATATGTTCGCTTGTGTCGAACAGTCTTTTGATGACTTTTATCTGCGACACCACGCCGCTGTCGGGCTTGTAACCTTTCTCCGTCCTGACCTGACGGGGGACGAGCGTGAATGTGTCGGGAATAATCGGGAGGTTGTCACGGACAAATCCGCGCACGCCGTAGCCGTCGGGCATGGCAAGCTGAACGAGGTGTCCGAATGCCCATGTCACGGCATAACCGCCTCCCTCGAAATATCCTTCCTCTCTCTTTGTCGCGCCCACGATGCGGGCGATTTCACGTGCCACGGAGGGCTTTTCTGCAATGATTGTCTTCATGTCTTCTTCTTTTTTGTTGATACTTTGGATTTTATTTTGGATTCAGTGGCGGACACGGGATTACATTTTCATGCCCTTGCCCGTTTTCTTCTGCGGCTTCTCCTGCTGCTGTTGCTGGCGGGCGTCCTTCGGGTTGGTCTGACCTTTCTGCAACGGCTCTCTCAGATTCTTTGTAGCCTCGTTGGTCTTGCCATCGTTGTTCACCGCCACCTGCGTGCGGCTCTCGTTGGACGGAGCAACCTGCTGTGCATTGTCAGGGTTCGTGTCGTAGCGGTACGGGCGTCCCTTCTCCGGGTTGAACTTGATATACATCGTGGCATGGAAGCCCTGCTTGTCGGTCACGTTCTCCAGCTTCACGGCTTTACCCGCCACATAGTCGGCTTTCTGCTGGTCGGTGAAGCTCACGCCGCTCCATTTGCTGATGGGGCGGATGCTGCCGTCCTCGTTCGTCCACGTGTTGCGGCGTTGCTCCTTCTTGGTCTGTGCGGCATTTTCCCCGCCCTGCGCCTGACTTTTCGATGTGTCGCCTTTGGTTTCCTGTGTCTGTGCGGTACGGGGCGACTTGCCGGTTCCCGGCACGAACTCCACGCCGCGCTGCTCCACGTTCACTTGCAGGGTGGTGACGAACTTTCTGCCGTCGTTGCGCTCGATGAGCTTGTCGCGTACGGGCAGTCCGGCGCGGAGCATGTCCCGCTCCTGCGTGGTGATTTCCGTCTTGCCGATGCGCTCCGGGATGCGCACCCTGCTTGCCGGAATGTCCGTGATTTCATTCGTCTTGCGGTCGATGCTGATGTAGGAGGGGATGATCTCGCCCGTTTCCCTGTCCACAATGTCCACGACCCTACCGAGATTGCCCGTTTCGCGGAGGTTCTTCCGGTCATTGTCGGAGAATTTGTGTTCCTTGTACTCATCCAGCTTCTGCTCCTTGCGGATGAAGTGCGGCACGAGGCTGATGTTTCCCTCACCGTCCTTCTTGAAGGAGAGGCGGGCGTCCAGCTCGAATGATTCGCCGCCGAAGGTCGGTTTGACCTTTACCAAGTCGGACTTGCCATAGTTGAGCATCTTCGTAAGGTCGCCGGACTTTTCAAGGTTGTCCCGCTTTACGCCCCATCTGTCCTCCAGCTCCTGCCAGTTGATTTTACTCTCGTCGATGGGCTGGTAGCCACGTTTGCCCTGCATCTGTTCGGATTTGTCCTGTTGCTGTTCTTTCCGTTGTTCCATGTTCTCCTGTTTTTGAGGTTCTTGTTTCTCTGTCTGTTGTGCTGCCATCTCTTCCTGCACCTTCTTCTCATAGTCGGAGGTGTCCACCTTGTGAGGGGCGAGCAGCTCCTTGTTCGCTTCGGGGTCTTTCAGCAGTTGCTTCATCACCTCTAAGAGATTTTCAGCTTGGTCTGCCGCAATGCGGTAGAAACCGAAGCGGCTGGGTTCCTTGCACTGCCGGAAGAAGTTCTTGAAGAAGTTGTCCAGCACGTCGCCATGTCGGTCGAATTGCAGGAAACTCTGCGCGTTCTCCGCTTTTGCGGGGGTGCGCTTGGGTGTGCCGTCCGCGTTCAGCCCGGCTACCACGCTGATCTCGCCTGTCTTCTCGTCACGGACTACCAGCACGTCCTTTTCGTCTTTTTTCTTTGCCATCTGAAAAATGTTTTAATGGGTTATTTATGAAAGAAATTATGGATACGAGCCTTGTAGAAGGCTATATCTTCCTTTTTGAAGTCCTTGATATGGTTGGAAAGGAATGTCAGCACGTCCTCCTCGCTGTAATAGGTCTTCTTGCCCAGCGTCTTGTAGGGCAATGCGCCTACGCTGCGGTAGCGTTGGAGGGTGCGTTTGCTTATCTGGAGCAACATGCACAAATCCTGATTGTCGAAAAGGCGGATGCTTTCCGTGATAGTGGGCTGTTTCCCCTCAGCCTTCATCGCCAGCAGCAGTTCGTCCTGACGGTCGAGCCGTTCCATCAGCTTCTGCATCCAGCCCTCGAAGTTGTTTCGTGTGAGCAGTTCCATGACCTATGTCCTCCTTCCTTTTGGTTTGCCGCCCGTGCGCAGCGTGTGGTTGTGGAACAGGGTGTCTATTGTCCCTTCCTCGTTCCTTACTGTGTTGTCCTCCAATAGCCGCAGTATCTCGGAAAGGCGGTAGCGGCAGCTTCCGCGTACCACCACATACTCGATACGGTGGTCGGTGCGCATACGCTGCATGGTGCGCTTGCTCACGTTGAGCATCTTCGCCGCCTGTGCCGTGTCAAGCAGCTTGTCTTCGGTTTCCCGCTTCCGTTTCTTCTCGTCCCTTGCCTCGCGGATGTACCCTGCGATGTTCGCAATCTGCGCCATCATCTCCTTGTAGGCGGAACTTTCCATTGTTATCACTTTCATGTTCAGTCCTTTCTTTTTGTTTCTGCGACAAAATTCGGCAATAAACAAAAGGGGCTTTAACAACTCACTACGTGACTCACGTAAGATTTTTGCGGAAGATGGCTCCGTAACCCGGTCAAACGGCGCAACAGGCAGCCTTTCAGCGGAAAACGATACGTCTTGTATGCCGTTTCGTTACCTTTGCGGCAAACTCTAAATGACATGAATATGGAAATAGTATCTATCGAGAAAAAGACTTTCGAGATGATGGTGGCGGCATTCGGCGCACTCTCGGAGAAGGTCGCCGCCCTGAGGCGCAAAAGCGACACGGGGCGCATGGAAAGATGGCTCACGGGCGAGGAGGTCTGCGGGCAGTTGAGAATAAGCCCGCGCACGTTGCAGACGCTGCGTGACAGGCGGCTTATCGGCTACTCGCAGATAAACCGCAGGTTCTATTACAAGCCAGAGGAGGTGAAGCGGCTGATACCGCTTGTCGGCACGCTCTATCCGCACGGCAGATGATTTGATTTATTCACCCACTGAATCCGAAGTTATGATGAACGAGAACAACGATGTTTTTACGATGGAAGACGAGCCGATAGCCTCTGTGGTGCAGGATATGCGCAAAGGCTCGAAATGGCTGTCCGCATTTCTGGAAAGCTACCGTCCTCCGCTGGACGGGGAACGTTACCTGACGGACGGCGAGGTGTCGGAACTGCTCCGTGTGAGCCGGCGCACCTTGCAGGAATACCGCAACAACCGCGTGTTGCCCTTCATACTTTTGGGAGGGAAGGTGCTTTACCCGGAAACGGGGCTGCGCGGGGTACTGGAAGCGAACTACCGCAAGCCGCTGGAGTGAGGCGGTTTCATGAAAAAGTAAACGGGTGACACCTTTTGTGGTGCTACCCGTTTACTTGTCTTATGGGGTATGTGCAATCAGCAATACCCGGCTTTTCCGTTCTGTATGAACATCACGTATGTCTGCCGTTTCTCTTGTGAGAGTGCCTTTCCCACCAGCCATGTGCGGAACAGGTGGGTGTTGTAGGTATTCACCCTGAAAGCGACCGGGATGATGATTTCAAGGGCGTACACGTCCGCGTGCAGCCCGTTTTCAAGCTGCATGTAGCGGCACACCTCGTAGTCGTTCAGCACGTCCGACTTGCGGACGGCTCTGATGGCGGCGTTCACTGCCGGGACGGTCGTATGGAACAATCCGGCTATTTCGGTGGCGGTCATCCACACGTCGTTACCGGTTACGCTGACTGCCTTGTCCTCGATGATGATTGTGTCACGTTTCATGGCTTTTCTTTTTAGATGGTGCAACCTGCAAATTCCTCGACGCCGTTCAATCTTGCGGCAAGGTTCTCCATGTCCTGATTGAGCTTCTCTTTGGTTATCTGTAGGCTCGGCTGTCGGCGCCATGCCACCTTACGGTGGTAGGTTTCCGACAGCCTGCCTCCGAACCGTACGT
>NZ_JAOQJI010000054.1:0-20719 GCF_025567125.1 Phocaeicola fibrisolvens
GGCGATAACCGTTTGTTTCCATAGCTGCTGATGATTCGTTGTTTGCAAAGATACGATTTTATACGGTTTACTCCTCAGATTTTTACGTTGAGCCAGAATATACAAATGTGTAGTCTGGTTGTTCGTTGCATTTTTCTTGATTAAATGGTTGTGAATTATCTTGTTGTATTTATCCTTTTTTTTACTTGTTTGAATCTTGACTGTAAAGAAATTTAAAAATGTTTGTGTTTATTTGTGATTTCATTATATTTTGTTTATATTTGTAAAGTAAATGTTAGCCTTATTTCTGATATATAATATAAAAGTATAATGCTAACCTTGTTTCTTAAATCAAAATTTGTTGTTATGCTAAAAAGAATTAGATTAGTAAACGCATTGATGCTGTTGTTAGGTGGTTCGTTTTGCATGAATGCTCCGCTTTTTGCAGAAAGTTTGGGTATAAATGTTGGACAGCAGCAAGAAAACTGTAATGGTGTTGTAACAGACGCTACAGGTGAAAGTGTGATTGGTGCCTCTGTAATGATAAAGGGCACTACGGTTGGTACGGTGACTGATTTGGATGGTCGGTTTACCTTACCGGGTGTTAAAGTGGGGGATGTGATCCAGATTTCTTTTATTGGATATGTGACTCAGGAAATTAAATGGAACGGAAAACCCATGTCCGTTACATTGAAAGAAGATTCTCAGGCCTTGGAAGAAGTCGTGGTGGTAGGTTATGGTACGCAGAAAAAAGTGAATCTGACAGGTGCGGTTGCCATGACAGAAGGCGATATGTTGGAAGACCGTCCGATTGCCAACCTGGCTCAAGGTTTGCAGGGAGCCATTCCAAACTTGAATATTACGATGCCGAGTGGTAATCCGAATGCAACGGCTACATTTAACGTGCGTGGTATTACCTCTTTGAATGGTGGTTCGGCATTGATATTGGTGGATGGTGTGGAAACCAATGATATTTCTTTACTGAATCCTCAGGATATTGAAAGTGTTTCTGTGTTGAAAGATGCTTCTTCTGCAGCCGTATACGGTGCGCGTGCCGCATTTGGTGTGGTTCTTATTACAACTAAAAAAGGTAAGAAAGGACAGAAGGTAACCGTCAACTACAATAACAATTTCTCATGGTCGGCTCCGTCACGTCTTCCTGATGGTATTTCTTCCGATAAATGGATTGATGCCGTACAGTTAGCGAATACGAATACAAGTGGTAGCGGCTATTTCAGTCAGGAACTGGTGGACGCTGTACATGCGTATTGTCAAGATCCTAGCCGTCCGTCTGCTTTCTTGGATGAAACAGGTGCTTTTACGGCTAAGGGACAATGGGCTTATGCTGGAAATACAGATTGGTTTGATGAATTTTACAAGAGTGCGGCTTTCATGCAGCAGCATAATGCCAGTATTCAAGGTGGTACGGAAAAGAATGCTTACTATGCTTCCGTCGGTTACAAAGGACAAGATGGTTTGCTAGCTTATGGTACAGACACCTATAAGCGTATCAACATGTCGTTCAACTTTACTTCACAAGTGACTAAATGGCTGGAAATCGGATTCCGGGCAAAATATAACCGCAGCGAATCGGATGAACCCAATACTCAGGCTTATATGGGTAGTTCTCCTTATTATGAGGTGTATCGTTCTTTCCCGTTTATTCCTATCTATTTGCCGGATGGACAGCATTTCGCAGCAATGGAAGGTAGTAACTTCAACTATAACTATGCTGGTATTTTGGCGGAAGCTGGACGTGTGAAAAATGTATATGACGATATCTGGTATACAGGCTCATTTAATATCACTCCTTTCGAGGGTCTTTCTATCAAGGGAGATTATACGGGAAACCGCTATTTCCGTACGCAACGCGAACACTTAAAGACAATTTATCAGCTGAATCCAGATGGTTCGCAAACAGCCAAGATGCCTACTAATAAGGCTGGATTGAGAAAGTATGATGATACTTATGAAGCACTGAATGTGTGGGCTGAATACAAGAAACAAATTAAGGATCATTCTTTCTCTGTAATGGTGGGATATAACCAGGAACGTAAAAATACCAGTGATATGTATGGGGTAGCTGCCAACTTGTATGTAAATGATTTCCCCATCATTGATATGGCAAAGGATAAGGAAACACTGTCTGAGGCTGCTACTGTCTGGGCTGTCCAAGGTGCTTTCTTCCGTGTGAATTATGATTATAAAGGACGTTATTTGGTGGAATTGAATGGACGTTATGATGGTTCTTCCAAATATGCATCCGGCAGTCAGTGGGGATTCTTCCCTTCTGCTTCTTTGGGATGGCGTGTTTCTGAAGAAAAGTTCTTTGAACCAGCTCGTAAGTTGTTTGATAACTTCAAGTTACGTGCTTCTGTAGGTTCTCTTGGTAACCAGGTGACGAATGGAAACTTTGATTACATAGGAACTGTTGGAAGTGAAAACCTGAATTATGTACTTTCTGGAAAAATTCCTTCAGGCATTACTCCGGCTACATTGGCTTATAGCAATGTAACTTGGGAAAAAGTGACTACAGCCAACTTTGGTCTTGATTTAGGGTTGCTGAACAACCGTTTGACTGCATCGTTTGATTATTACATACGCTATACAACCGATATGGTGGTTTCAAAGGCTTATCCTAACACAATGGGAACGAGTGGCGGTAAAGAAAACCTGGCAAGTATGAGAACTAACGGATGGGAACTTTCATTGAATTGGACGGATCGTATCAATGATGTGGCAGGAAGTCCGTTGGAATATAATATTGGAATCGGTCTTTCTGATAGTTATTCTACTATTACAAAGTATGATAATCCTACAGGAACTCTGAACGACCTTTACGTAGGTAAGCGTTTGGGTGAAATCTGGGGATATACAACCGATGGGTTTATTATGGATGCTGCAGAGGCTTCAGAACAGTCTGTCCGTCAGTCTTATATCTCGAATACATGGATTCCGGGAGATATCCGTTATGCAGATTTGAATGGGGATGGAGTTGTTAATGAAGGTGACAGTGAGAAAGGGCCTATCAATACCTTGAGCAATCACGGTGATAAGTCTATTATTGGCAACGAAACTCCTCGTTATCGTTTCAATATCAATTTGGGATTGAGCTGGAAGAATTTTGATGTACGAGCTTTGTTTGAGGGAGTGATGAAACGTGATTTGTGGCTTAGCAGTGAAGTCTTTTGGGGATTTAATGGCGTATGGAACAGTGCAATCAATGATTATCATGTGGATAACTCATGGTCAGAAGAAAATCCGAATGCATATTATCCTGTGCCATTGTGGAATGGCCGAAGCCGACAGGTTCAGACTAAGTATTTGCAGAATGCATCTTATATCCGTTTGCGTGATTTGACCATTGGGTATACGTTGCCGAAGAAATGGTTGGAACCGATTGGTGTATCTCAGTTGAAGATTTTCTTCAGTGGTCAGAACTTGTGGGAAGCTACAGGTTTATATAAATATGTAGATCCGGATATGACGGGAAATACATATCAGAAGTCATCGGATGGAATGGTAGGTACATTGAATTCGGATATGAAGAATTATCCGTTCTGCCGTTCTTATTCATTTGGTATTAATCTCACATTCTAAAAAGATTTATGATTATGAAAAAAATATCTATATTAACCGGGTGTCTGTTTGCCATGGCATTGTCTAGTTGTAATTTCTTGGACAGAGAGCCATTGGACGCCATTGGTAAGGATCAATTCTTTACGACAGCTAATGCAACTGCGTTGGAGCAATATTGTAATGATTTTTATCCGAAATTAATTGTGGGTTACGGAGCTCCCAAAAGTTATGATTGGGGAATGTTAGGGGATGATTTTACAAGTGATGATGTGTTGCCCTGGGAGCGTAATGTGACAAGTTTTGGCTTGGCTACGGTGCCCTCTAGTGCAAGTGGCACACAGTGGAACTGGGAAAATATCCGTGCATGTAATGATTTTCTTGCGAATTATGAACAATCTCCGGAAACTGAAGATATAAAACATAAGTATGCAGGGATGATCCTTTTCTTTAAGACGTTGGATTATTTTAATAAGGTAAAGGCTTATGGAGATGTTCCTTGGTTTGAAAAGGTAATGAATCCAGGCGATGAAGAAATGTATAAGGCACGTGACTCACGCATTTTGGTGATGGACAATATGTTGAGAGACATTAACCAAGCGATTGAATGGCTGCCGAAAAAGACCGATGTAACTCTCATCAGCAAGGATGCTGCATTGGCTTTGAAGGCTCGTATGTGCTTGTTTGAAGGTACTTGGCGTAAATATCATGGGCTTGAGGATCCCGACAAGTTCCTGACAGAGGCTTATAATGCAGCTTGTGAACTGATGAAGCCTGAATATGGTTATTCGTTGTATCAGGGTTCCAATCCGGCAACAGCTTATCATGAATTGTTCTGTTTGGCTGATCAGTCTACAAATCCGGAAGTCATTTTGTCGAAGGCGTACGATCCGGGAATTGACAAAGGTAATAATTTGACTCGTCAGATTTTTGTGGGTGAGACTCCTTTGGGCATGAGCAAGAATTGTGCAGATTCTTATTTGTGTGCTACTACAGGTTTGCCGATTTCTTTGTGTAATTGTCCGGGGCATACACAGCATACTACATTGATTGCTGAGCTGGCTAACCGTGATCCTCGTTTGTTGCAAACAACGGCAACTCCGGATGTGAGTGATGCAGATCATTGTTATTATATGGGTGGTATGGCTCCCAATATTGCTTCTGTCACCAATACAGGTAATCCTAGCAGATGTTCTACCGGATATCCGATTGTAAAGTTTTATAATGCGGCTGAATACAGTGCATCTCATTATCAGGGAACTGAAGATGCTCCAGTGTTCCGTTTAGGTGAAATTATGTTGATTCGGGCTGAAGCTGCAGCAGAATTAGGTACGATTACTCAGACTGATTTGGATGAGACTATTAACAAGTTACGTGAACGTGTAGGATTTAATAAAAAGTTAGAATTGACTGTACCATTTGATGATCCTGTAATTGCAGATGCTTATCCTAATGTTTCTGGAAATCATGCAAAATTAATTCGAGAAATCCGTCGTGAACGTCGTATTGAAATGTTTGCCGAAGGTGTACGTTATGATGATATCCGTCGTTGGAAATGTGGTAATTTGCTGACTGCACCTCGTTTGGGAATTATTATAGAAGGAGCGGGATATTCGGAAGAAGAACTTGCAGAACTGAAAGAGACTGTAGGAGTCAATTCCGATGGAGCTTTGACTATTTATGAAAAACGTTATGCGGGTCAGAGTCCGACTCCTGTATTTGAAGATCCTAAGCATTATTTGTCACCGATTCCAACGGATGAAATAGGTAAAGCGCCTAATATTAAACAGAATCCAGGTTGGTAAAATTTAGCAGCGGTTATATGATGTTACTTTGAAAAGATTTTTTTATCTTTGAACTGTAGAAGTTACCCAAGTTTACTAATTAATGTATGCTTGGGTAATTTCTTATTAATAGTGTACCCTTTAATTACTTTGTAGATGAAATCCTTGTTATTCCTTTATTTCTTTGTGGCGATGGCGTTTTCGGCCGTGGCTTCTTCTGTATCGGAGAGTTATGTCATTCCTTATCCTCAACAGATGGTGGTGGGTGATGGTCATTTTGTTCTTCAGAAAAATGCTTCTTTCTCATGTAACCTGAAAGGGGCGGATAAGGAAGATTTTGTAAAATATGTCGGTCAGTCTCCTTTTGCATTGACTTATAAAAAGAGGGGAAAGACGGATATTGTGTTTAAATTGCTCAGTCCGAAACAGTCGCAGATGAAGGAGGAAGCCTATCGGTTGGAGGTGACGGAAAAGGGGATTCAAGTGGAGGCCACTTCTGCTTCCGGCTTGTTCTATGCTTTTCAGTCGATGAATCAGTTGGTACAGCCGGCGGGAAACAATACCTTCCTGTTGCCGGAGGTGACCATCGAGGATGCACCGCGTTTCGCATACCGAGGCATGCATTTGGACGTGTCACGTCATTTTTATACCAAAGAATTTGTCAAGAAGCAGCTGGATGCATTGGCTCGTTACAAGCTGAACCGTTTCCACTGGCATCTGACCGATGGAGCAGGATGGAGGATTGAAATCAAGAAATATCCGGAGTTGACGCGTGAAACAGCCTTTCGTCCTTTCCCGGACTGGAAAAGCTGGTGGAACGGCGGACGGACGTATTGCCGGCAGGATGCTCCGGGGGCTTCCGGAGGATACTACACGCAGGAAGATGTGAAAGAGATTGTGGAATATGCCCGTCAGCTTCATATTACGGTGATTCCGGAGATTGAGATGCCGGCTCACTCGGAGGAAGTCTTGGCTGCCCTTCCGCAGTTGGCCTGCGGGGGTGATTTGAAGCCCGGGGGCGAGTTTTGCCCTGGAAAAGAATTGACTTACACTTTCCTGACCGATGTGTTGAAGGAAGTGATGGCGCTTTTCCCGTCGGAATATATTCATATCGGAGGGGATGAGGCCAGCACGAATCACTGGAAACAATGTCCCGACTGTCAGGCACGGATGAAGGAAGAAGGGATGAAAGAAGAAGGCGAGCTGCAGGAGTATCTTGTTTCCAGAATTGAAAAGTTCTTGCGGGAGAACGGTCGCAAGATGATTGGTTGGGACGAAATACTGACGGGCGAGTTGGATGAAACTTCGGCTGTGACCGTGTGGCGCGGAGAAGATAAGGGAGCCGAGTCGGTGAAAAGAGGGCTGCGTACGATTCTGTCGCCGGGTGCCTATTGTTATTTTGACAGTTATCAGGATGCGCCGCGCACACAGCCTGAAGCCATTGGAGGGTATCTTCCGTTGGAAAAGGTATATTCTTATGAGCCTGTAACCCCGGCTTTCCCGGCAGATAAGCTGGATTGTGTGTGGGGAGTTCAAGGAAATGTATGGGCAGAATATTTGTCTACGCCGGAACATACGGAATATATGATTTATCCTCGTTTGCTGGCATTGGCCGAGGTGGCTTGGACCAACCCGGAGCGGAAGGACTGGAAGCGTTTCCATGCGGAGGCTTTGCAGGAAGTGGAGGTGTTGGATTCATTGGGATACAATACTTTTGACTTGAAGAATGAAGTGGGCAACCGTCCGGAGGCACTGAGTGTCGACAACCACCTGGCAAAAGGCAAGAAGGTAGAGTATCTGCGGCCTTATGCGGCAGATTCTTATCCGGCAGGAGGAGACGGAGCATTGACCAACGGCATCCATGGGGGATGGGTCTATACCGATTTGCGCTGGCAGGGATTCCTTGGAAAAGGAATGGACGCAGTGGTGGATTTGGAGAAATCACAGCCTATCCGCCAGCTTTCCATCGACTTCATGCAGTTGATAGGTCCGGGTGTGTTCCTGCCGCAGAAGGTCAGTTTCCTGGTTTCGGACGACGGAAAGGAATATACGTTGTTGAAAACGATTACGACGACACTGCCAATTACGGATGAAAAGCTGACTATCCAGAATTATGCATGGGAGGGCACTTGCGAGGCTCGTTACGTGCGGGTACAGGCTGACATCAATCCTGAAGCCGGTGGATTCTTGTTTACCGACGAGATTGTAGTGAAATAATTCTATATCAGAGAGCCGGAAGCATGTACCCGAAGCGCAACAGGCCAATCAGGTAGTGTGCTTCCGGCTGATGAATCAGATGCAAGGTGGGCTGTATGAACCCTTTGCCCAGGCAGGGAATCTTCCAAATGAATTCACTGGCCCATTCGTGTGAATGGGAGAAACGGGCATAATCGGTGAATACTCCGCCTTCTGTTTTTCCACATTGCCATACAAGGCCTGCTCCGGAATAGTGTTTGCATCCTTGGCTGGCGTGCCATTGGGCAGAAACCTGTAAGAGCACTTGCAGGCGGGGAGTGATTGACTGTTCTGCGTATCCCCAGATTATTTTCCGGATTTCTTTCTTTTCTTTTGGGGACGCTTGTTCCGTATCTCCTTCTGCATAACTCCGATACATCCCGCTATGTAAAGCAAAGCCCATGTGATAATTGCTGTCATGATGCTGGTAGCTGAATGAGGTGAGACAGAGTATCCCGTCGTGCTTCGGGCAGAAACGGAATACATTTTCTTTTCCTGTAAAGCGATAGGAGGCTTTTCCGTTATACAAAGAAGCTTGCAGACTCCATTGAGCATGTTGCAGCTCGTAGTGTATCCCCATGGAAGACACCGGATAGTTGGCTATGGGATAATCGGCCGACAGGGTGGGGAAGATGCCGCATGAGCTGTTGGTGAACAGGCTGGTGGCTGGCGAAGTGAAATAGTCTTCGTTCAGGTTGCGGATGCCGATGAACAGGCTGGAGTTTCCCATTGGCTGCCGGATGCCCAGTATGGCTGCGGCAAGCGGGTGATTGTCTTCTTCGATGTTGGAAAAGGTCTGCAAATCGTTGGCCAAAGACTCAGCTCGGGTTTTGGCCGTGCTGAGGGTGGCTGCTTCAAGGGTGGCAGACGGGCCTAGCGGGGCGGAAAAATCCAACCGTAACAAATTCACCCAGTTGGCTCCTTTCTTGAAATCGCTCTGCAGTTCGGTGGTATAATTAATCAGGAGTTTCTGGGCAAAGCAACGGCAAGAGGATACCGTTGCGATGACCAGTAGGTATTTGATAAGTTTTGTCATAACCATTTGGTGAAACGATGGATGTACCAGTTCTTAATCAGTTGTGTCAGTACGCAGTAGGAGAGCAGGATGCCGAACAGCCAGGGGAAATAGCTTGCAGGCAAAGCTTCCAGACCGATGGAGGTCCCAAACGGGGTGAAGGGAATCAGGATGCCAGTAGCCATGATGAGCAGGGTTAGTCCGGTTACCTGCCAGGAGGCACGGCTTTGTATGAACGGCACTTTCCGCGTACGTATCATGTGTACAATCAGTGTTTGCGACAGCAGGCCTTCGATGAACCATCCGGACTGGAAGAGGGTCTGATGCTCCATGCTCTGACAGCCGAAGGCGAACCACATCACCAGATAAGTGACGATGTCGAAGATGGAACTGATGGGACCGATGAAAATCATGAAGCGGCTCAGGTCGGAGGCATCCCATTTCCGGGGTTTCCGGAGGTATTCCGCATCCATCCGGTCGAAGGGGATGGTGGTCTGCGAAATATCATACAGCAGGTTCTGAATCAGCAGATGAATGGGAAGCATGGGCAGGAAGGGCAGGAAAGCACTGGCTGCCATGACACTGAACATGTTGCCGAAATTGGAACTGGCGGTCATCTTGATGTATTTGGTGATGTTGCCGAAGGTCTTTCTTCCTTCCAGTACCCCGTCTTCCAATACCATCAGGCTTTTTTCCAGCAGGATGATGTCGGCACTTTCCTTGGCGATGTCTACGGCTGAGTCGACCGAGATACCGATGTCTGACTGGCGGAGGGCTGCCGCATCGTTGATACCGTCACCTAAGAAGCCGACGGTATTTTGCTGTGCTTGGAGGAGGGTGATGATTTCCGTTTTCTGCACGGGAGTCAGTTTGGAGAAGACGGTCGTCTCGCGTACCGCTTTCATCTTTTCCTCCTCATTCAAGTCGGCCAGTTGAGGGCCGCTGAGCGCGTTGGTAGTGTTGATGCCCACTTGCCGGGCGATGGTACGCACCACGGCATCGTTGTCTCCAGACAAGATTTTGACCTCAATTCCGTGTTCATGCAATTGCTGTATGGCCTTGGCTGCCGATGGCTTGGGTGGGTCCAAAAAGGCCAGATAGCCAATCAGTACCATCTCTTTTTCATCTTCCACACAGAAGTCGCACGCTTTGTCGAGGTAGCTTTTCTGCGCTACGGCAATGACCCGCATGCCTTGCTTGTTCATCTGCTCGATGATACGATGCGCCTTGTGTTTCAGGGCTTCCGTCATGGGATGTACCTCTCCGTCGAATTCGGCATGTGAGCAGATGGCCAGCATCTCTTCTACGGCACCTTTGGTGATAATCTGTCGTTTACCTTGTCGGTCTTCTACCACGACTGACATTCTCCGCCGGGTGAAATCAAACGGTATTTCGTCCACCTTGACATAGTTGTCTTTCAGGTATTCCAATGACAGTTCCTTGACGTGCGACAGGATGGCCTTGTCCATCAGGTTTTTCAATCCGGTCTGGAAGAAGCTGTTGAAATAGGCATGACGCAGAATACGGCGGCTTTCATCGCTGCTCCCGTCGGCATTGATGTATTTTTCCAATACAATCTGGTCGCAGGTGAGGGTACCGGTTTTGTCGGTACAGAGAATGTTCATGGCCCCGAAGTTCTGAATGGCATTCAAGTCTTTTACGATGGTTTTCTTCTTGGACATGGCTACGGCTCCTTTGGCAAGGTTGGCCGTCACAATCATCGGAAGCATCTCCGGCGTGAGGCCCACGGCTACCGATACGGCAAAGATAAAAGCTTCCAGCCAGTCGCCTTTGGTCACTCCGTTGACCAGAAACACGAAGGGAATCATGATGAGCATGAAGCGGATAAGCAGGAAGCTGACTTTGCTGATTCCTTTGTCGAAGGCGGTGGCGGCACGGTGTCCGGCAATACTGCGGGCAATAGTGCCCAGGTAAGTGTCGTTTCCGGTGGCAATGACAATGCCGGTGGCCGAACCGCTGACTACGTTGGAGCCCATGAAACAGATGTTTTCCAGTTCTATTACGCTCCCTTTGCAATGTTTGTTCCCTTTGGCTTCCGGGCGCTTTTCAATCGGATCTGATTCTCCTGTCAAAGAAGACTGGCTGACAAACAGGTCTTTTGCTTCGATGATGCGGAGGTCGGCGGGTATCATGTCGCCGGCGGCAATCATGACAAGGTCGCCCGGAACCAGTTCTGCAATGTTGATTTCTTCATCGTGCTGTCCGGCACGTCTTACGTAACAGGTGTTGGTCACCATCTTGAGTAATGCTTCACTGGAAGCGTTGGCTTTCCATTCCTGGCAAAAGCGGAGGATGGTACTGGCAATTACCATTGTGAGGATAATAAAGATGGCGGTCCAATCTTGTTCTCCCGGATTGGCCAGCAAGACATCAAGTACAAAAGAAATGACTACCAGTATGGTCAGCACGCCAATGAAGGGGTTGATAAAGGCTTTGATGAAGGTAGAAACTGGATTTTTCTTCTGTTCGTGTTCTACCTCATTTCTTCCGTGAATCAATTGTTGGTTTTCTATTTCTTCGTGGGTCAGTCCGCCCTTGCTTGTCTGGAAATAGCTGTATACGGCGTTGAGAGGCTGAGTCGCTGCCAAAAATACCTTTTCAGCATTGAATGTGCTTGTTTCCTTACTTTTTCTTCTTTTCCACATAATACCTGAATTCATAGGGTGATTACTCTGTTTCCTTTTCGCACGGCAAAAGTAAGCGATACTTCTGGCAGGGCCTGTTAGAGGATAATTAGAGTGGTATTAGAAAACTATTAGAATCCTGCCGGTTGTTTCCGGCCGTCTTTCTGATAGTGTGGTGTGGAAACTGAAGAAGAAACTTTTAGATATGAGGCAGCTCAATGGTGAAGGTTGTGCCTTCTCCTTGCTTGGAATGTACGGAAAGATGTCCTTGGTGAAGCCCGATAATTTTTTTGGCAAGTGCCATGCCGATGCCGTGGCCTTCTGTCTGTTTGTCTTGTTCCCCTCGGTAGAATAAAGTGAAAATCTGCTCTTTTTCCTTATCCGATATACCAATCCCATTGTCGGACAAGCGGATAATCGCCCATTTGTCCCAGTAGGAGATTTGGACGAAGGAGGATTTGTTTTCCGAATACTTGCAGTTGTTTTCAATCAGGTTGGCGAAGGCGATGTTTAGCAGGTAGGAGTTTCCCATGACGGTAATCATTCGGTCGTCTTCGGCATCTTCTTGTTCGAAAATCAGTTCGATGTGGTATTCTGGGTGGGCCCGCAGGATTAGTTCCCGGGTGTCCAGCAGCAGTTCGTCGAGCCGGATTTCGTGCATCTTGATTTGCTCTTTCTGGTAATCTGCCTTGGCCAGATTGAGGAGTCCGTCAATCAGTTTGGTCATGCGTCGTGCATCCTGTAATACGTTTTGCATGGCCTGTCGGTATTGTGCTTCAGTCCGTTCCTTTTGCAAGGCTAAATCCAGTTCCGCAATCAGGGCAGCCAACGGCGTTCTCATTTCGTGGGATACGTTGCTGACAAACATCTTCTGTGCGTTGAATGAAATTTCCAGTCGTTCCAGCAAGTCATTAAAGGCCAAGCTTAGTTCTCCGAGTTCGTCTTTCTCGTTTCTCACCGGTAATCGCCGGTCGATATGGGAAGCCGTGATATTCTCCACTTCCCTTACGATTTCCCGAATAGGCTTCAAAGAAGCCCGTACCAGAAAATAACAGGTCACGAACAAGAGCAGCAGTCCGAAGAGAAACAGAATGATTAAGGTCTTCTGAAGTTCCAGCAGGTTGGTGTGGCCGTAACCGTCGTAAGCTGCGGCGGTCATAATGTAGTCCTTTCCTTGAAAGGGATAGACCATCCCGATGGCCTGGTACTTTCCGATGTGGAATTCTATTTCTTTTTCTTGAAGAATGCGAGTGAGCATTTCCGGACTTTCCTTGATGATGTCATTCTCGACGGCATCGTGGTAAAGCATGCGGAAGTCGGGGGTATAGACCGCCACTTCCACTTCATTGATAAACTCTTTGTTGTTCAGATAGATGGACTGCATGATGTGGGCATCTACCTGGTCTTGCAGGAAAAGGTGTGCTTTGGTCACAGCCTCACTTCTCAGGTTATGGAAGAAAGTGTTGCTCCGGATGTGTTCGCTGACCAGGTAAATCAGGCTCATGCACAACAAAAATACCACGGCTATGACTCCGGTATTTTTGAGCGTCAGGGTGGTCTTAATTTTCATGGCTTTTCGTCGGTAAGAATAAATCCGATTCCAGGTTTGGTGTGAATCAGCTTGGTGTCGAAGTCTTTGTCTATTTTCTTGCGCAGGTAGTTGATATATACATCGATGAAATTGGTACCGGTATCGAAGTGGGTATTCCATACCTTTTCGGCTATTTCCACCCGACTGATGACTCTTTCCGGATACTGTACCATATAGGTCAGCAGGTTGTATTCTTTGGGGGAGAGACGGATAGGAATCCCTTGGCGGGTGACTTCCCTGCGGCTGGTGTCCACTTGCAAATCCTTGTAATTCAGTTTGTCGGGAGGAGAAACTGGATTCTCCGCTTCGTTTTTCCGCTTCAGCAGAACTTTTATGCGGGCATTCAGTTCCCTGAAATCGAAAGGTTTGACCATATAATCGTCTGCTCCGGCATCGAATCCGTCCAGCTTGTCATCCGTGGAGCCGAGGGCCGTCAGCATGAGGATGGGAATCTGTGCGTTGAGTTTGCGTATTTCCTTGCAAAGCTCAAATCCGTCCAATTTGGGGAGAATGATATCCGAAATGACCAGTTGGAAAGTATGTGACTGAAAAAGTCGTAGTCCCATGGCACCGTCGTATGCCACAAAAGTAGTATAACCGTTTTCTTCCAATCCGGTTTTCAGGAGGTCGGCCACCCTTTTATCGTCTTCTATGATTAAAATGCTGTACATAATAAGTGTGGATGGATAAGGGGGCAAGGTTTGTTTATGGATTATCAGGGGAAAATTCCCACGGGGTGGGGAAAGGAAATGTGGAGCATACAGGACTCGAACCTGCCACCTTTTGACTGCCAGTCAAACGCTCTAGCCAGATGAGCTAATGCCCCATTATTGCTTGAAAACGTGACAAAGGTACAATAATATTTTAAAAAACCAAGCATATTCGTCCGGGAAACGAAAGAAAACCATTAGTTTTGTGTCGGTTTTCGTAAAAAGGAGATTTATGAATTTACAGATACGCAAGGCCTCATTGGCAGATTTGGACCGTTTGATGGAAATATTTGAAGAAGCCCGTCGTTTTATGTGTCGTACGGGAAACCCGAATCAGTGGATTAACGGCTATCCACAGCGTGAACTGATACAGAAAGAAATAGAGGCTTCTCATTGTTATGTGTGTGTGACTGAAGAAGGAAAGGCAGTGGCCACCTTCTGTTTCATTCAAGGTCCCGACCCCACGTATGCCTATATCGAGGACGGGGAGTGGAAGGATGATTCTCCTTATTATGTGATTCATCGTCTGGCTTCCGACGGCTCTTGTCACGGAATCGGAAAACTATGTATCGACTGGTGTTTCCGTCAATGGCCTTGCTTGCGGATTGATACGCATGCCGATAACAAGGTGATGCAGAACTTGGTGCAATCTATGGGCTTTGTATATTGTGGCATTATTTATATCAGCAACGGTACCCCTCGCTTGGCTTATCAGAAATTAGCGTAAGAATTTCCGGCAACGTCTTAATAATCCTTAATTGTAAAATATTTTCCACTGGAAATTTATTCTTTTCTCGATTATTTCTTTTCTTTGCAAATAGTTTCCAATAGAAAATAATAACAAAGAAAAGAAATAGCTATGAAGTATGTCATTGTAGGTGGAGTAGCAGGTGGAGCCACTGCAGCTGCCCGTATTCGGAGAAACACGGAAAAGGCCGAAATCATTTTGTTTGAACGCGGGGAATACATCTCTTATGCCAATTGTGGTTTGCCTTATTATATAGGTGGGGTGATTCAGGATCGTAACCGTTTGTTTGTGCAGACTCCTGAAGCTTTTTCTACCCGTTTTCGTATTGATGTGCGGGTACGTTCGGAAGTGACGGCTATCGATACGGCCCGTAAGGAAGTGAAAGTACGCACTTCAGACGGAAAGGAGTATACCGAAACTTACGACAAACTGTTGCTTTCTCCGGGGGCTTCTCCGGTTCGTCCCCCTCTGCCCGGAATTGATAGTGAAGGAATCTTTACTCTGCGGAATGTGGCGGATACTGACCGTATCAAGAATTACATGCAGGGTCATGAGGTGAAGAAAGCCGTCATCGTAGGAGGTGGTTTCATCGGACTGGAGATGGCCGAGAACTTGCATCATGCAGGGATAGAGGTAGCCGTGGTGGAAATGGCCGACCAGGTGATGGGACCGGTAGATTTCTCCATGGCGGCTTTGGTACACAGTCATCTGCAGCAGAAAGGTGTCAAACTGTACTTGAAGCAGGCGGTAGAAGCCTTTGAAAAAACAGCGTCCGGGTTGAAGGTGAAGTTCCAGTCGGGCTTGCAGGCTGAGGCACAGCTGGTGATTCTTTCCATCGGTGTACGGGCAGAGACTCGTCTGGCCGTGGAAGCCGGATTGAAGTTGGGCGAAATGAAGGGTATCTACGTGAATGAATACTTGCAGACTTCCGATGAGTCTGTCTATGCCGTAGGCGATGCCATTGAATATCCGCATCCGATTACGGGCAAGCCTTGGCTGAATTTCCTGGCAGGGCCGGCCAACCGTCAGGCACGTATCGTAGCCGATAATATGACGTTTGGCAATAAAGTAAAATATGAAGGTTCCATTGGTACGGCCATTGCCAAGGTGTTCGATTTGACCGTGGCTTCTACCGGACTTCCCGCCAAACGTTTGAAGGCGTTCGGCATTCCGTACTTGTCGGCTACCATCCACTCCGGTTCCCATGCCGGATACTATCCGGGAGCTTTGCAGATGGACATCAAGATCACCTTCTCTCCGGAAGACGGTCGGTTGTACGGCGCACAGATTGTGGGATACAATGGGGTGGACAAACGCATTGATGAATATGCATTGGTCATCAAGCAGAAAGGTACGGTCTACGATTTGATGCAGCTGGAACATGCCTATGCACCTCCTTTCTCTTCAGCCAAAGATCCAGTAGCCGTGTCGGGCTATGTGGCCGGAAATATCTTGAGCGGCAAGATGACTCCGCTTTACTGGAGAGAATTGCAACAGGCCGATTTGACGAAGGTTACACTGGTTGATGTTCGTACGAAAGACGAGTATGAACTGGGCCACATTGCCGGAGCGGTCAATGTACCTTTGGATGAAATGCGTGAGCGGATGAAGGAAATCCCGTCGGACAAGCCGGTGTTCCTGTATTGTGGCGTGGGACTGCGGGGGTATCTGGCATCCAATATTCTGAAAGACAATGGCTACAAGGATGTGCGTAACCTGATTGGCGGTATCAAGACCTACAATGCGGCAGTTACTCCGGTTTGCCAGCCGGATGAGGCATGTGAGGTGGTTTGCTCTTGTGACACGGCCGAAGGAACCACAGACTGCAAGAAGGTACACGTGGTTGATGCTTGCGGCATCCAGTGTCCGGGTCCGATTTTGCGGTTGAAGAAAGGGATGGAGGAACTGAAAGCAGGGGAACAGATGGAAATTCATGCCACGGATGCGGGTTTTCCGCGCGATGCCGAGGCGTGGTGCCGTACCACCGGGAATCGTTTCCTGTCTTCGAAGTCGGAAGGGGGAATCTATAAAGTGCGGGTAGAGAAGGCCACGGCCTGCGCCATGGAGGCTGTCCGCCGGGCACCGGAAGAGAAGGGAAAAACTTTCATTCTTTTCAGCGATGACCTTGACAAAACTTTGGCTACCTTTGTGCTGGCTAACGGCGCGGCGGCTACCGGAAAGAAAGTGACCATTTTCTTTACCTTCTGGGGACTGAATGCCATCAAGAAGGAACGGAAGCCGGCAGTGCGGAAAGACATTTTTGGAAAAATGTTCGGCATGATGCTTCCCTCCAGTTCACGGAAACTGAAGCTTTCGAAGATGAACATGGGCGGCATGGGTTCGAAGATGATGCGTTACATCATGCAGAAGAAAGGCATCGATTCCTTGGAATCGCTTCGTCAGCAGGCCATTGACAACGGAGTAGAGTTTATTGCCTGCCAGATGTCGATGGACGTGATGGGCGTCAAGAAAGAAGAGCTGCTGGACAACGTGACCATTGGTGGGGTAGCCACTTATATGGACCGTGCCGAAGAAGCCAATGTCAATCTGTTTATTTAACGTATGGAAAAAATAAAATGTATCTGTGTGATGAGAGAGCTCTTCCGGGCTCTCTCTGATCTTGAATCGCACTTGCTGCAGGCGCATGGGGTGTCTTTGAACGAGGCTATGGTGCTGTGTGCCATCGGTAAGGAGCAGGTGGCAGCCCGCACGATTGTAGAACGTACCGGACTGACTCCTTCGCATGCTTCAAAGGTAATCCGGGCGGTGGAAGAACGTAACCTGCTGGTGCGTACCCTGGGTGAGAAGGACAAGCGGGAGATGTATTTTTCATTGACCGACGAGGCGTACCGTTGCCTGAAAGGCATACGTGACGAAGGAGTGGAGGTGCCGGAAATCCTGCAACCGTTGTTTGCGGCCTATACGGATGAATCGTCTGAATCGTGTGCATAAAAAGGGAGGAAGCGATGAAAAAGAAAAAATTTGAACTGGAGGTGCCCGGTGGGGCAGACAAAGTGTTGCTACACACTTGCTGTGCACCTTGTTCATCGGCCATTATTGAATGCCTGATGCAGCATGGGGTGCGTCCTACCATTTATTATTGCAATCCGAACATCTATCCGCTGGAGGAATATACCATCCGCAAGGACGAATGTACCCGTTATGCCCAGTCGCTGGGGTTGGAAATTGTGGATGCGGACTATGACCACGAAGCCTGGCGATGTACGGTGGCCGGACTGGAAAATGAGCCAGAGCGTGGAGGTCGCTGTCTGAAATGTTTCAAGATGCGTTTGGCCGATACGGCCCGCTATGCTCATGAACACGGCTTTTCGGTGATAACCACTACGCTGGCTTCCTCGCGCTGGAAAAGTCTGGACCAGATAAACGAGGCCGGACGTTGGGCTGTGGCTTCCTATCCGGATGTCACATGGTGGGAACAGAACTGGCGCAAGGGAGGACTCAGTGAGCGCCGCATCGCCATTATCAAGGAATATAATTTCTACAACCAGCAGTATTGCGGTTGTGAGTTCAGCATGCGCAAGTCGGATGGAGAACCTTCTACTCCTTCTTCTCCGCTTCCGTCTCCTTCTTCGTCTCGATAGGCATGGTGTTTTCCTTGTAGGCGGAGAAGCCTTTCACTTTTACGCGCTCCTTCTTTTCTTCCTCATTGATGGCAGCCTGTCCCAGCTGGTTCATGTTGTCCTTGATTACATTGTGCATGTCGAAGAAATAGTCGAGCAGCATTTTCATGTGCTCTTCCAGTTCTCCTTCGTTGGGAGAGAAGAAAGTGTGACAACGGGAATGCAGACCGATGGTCTTTTCGTCCTCGTCGGCCATATAGACCGTAGTGACCAATGAGTTCACGTTGGCCAAGTTGATGATTTCCTTCAGATAGGGAAGAGCTTCATTGTCGGCATTGATGGAGCCCCACCAAGGGTTCCATATCATGATGAAGCGGTTTTCTTCTTCGGCGGCGATGTAGAAATCGTCTCCCTGGTATTGGAAGGTGATGTGATTTTCCTCATTTACTTTCGGCTGGCAGCCAATTTTCTTCAGTACGCTGATGACGAGGTCTTTTGTGGTGATTTCGTCCAGTTCGTCCTTCGTCATTCTCTCAATATGTTCCAGCTGTTTGCGGCGTTCGTGCCAGAAACGCAGGATGAACAGCACGACCGGCCAGAGGGCCAATGCAATGACGGCAATTAATAGGGTAATTTCGCTGAGGTGTGTCATAGTTCGTTTTTTTAAGGTTGGCTGATATATTATTTCTTTATATATTCTAAAGATAATAATTTTATTTGAAAACGGGGGTATACATTATACTTTTTTAAATAGGGTTCATGCAGCAAAAGGACGATATGTTTGTTTATTAGATGTAAACTTTTAAAGTAGCAGACTTATGAAAAAAATGGTATCTATTTTGATATGTGCGCTGGCCTTAATGGCTGGACATATCCAGGCTCAGGAAGTAGAGTTGACGAAAGCGGAAAAGAAGGCACTTCAGGAGAAGATTGATAGTATCCAGTATGTGGAAGCTGTGGAAGCCATCAATGCGAAAAAGTTCACTCTTGAAGCTGATCAGGTGGTATTCAAATATGGTCAGACAGCTTATGTGACGTCGAATACCAATTTTGTATCGGTCAATGGAGAAGATGCGGTTGTACAGGTGGCCTTCAATATTCCAGCTGCAGGTCCTAACGGACTGGGAGGTGTAACTGTGGATGGAAAGGTGTCTTCCTATGAAGTGAAGACCGATAAGAAAGGCACGATTTATCTGTCTATGAATGTGATGGGAACCGGCATTTCGGCCCGTTTGGACATCAGTATGCCGAAGGGTACAAACAATGCGACGGTAACTATCTTGCCAAACTTTAATTCGAATCGTCTGACCTTGAACGGGGTGATTTTACCTGCCTGCAAGAGTTCAATATTTAAAGGACGTTCACTTTAATCAATGAGATGTATTATGAAAAAGATGTTTCTTTTTGCGTGTCTGTTATTGGGGTTATCGGCATGTGAGAAAGACCCTGATATGAACAAACTGGACGCGGACTTGGTGGTGTACACTGATTATGATAAGGATGCCGATTTTGGTAGCTACAAGACTTATTTCTTGCCCGACAGTATTTTGGAAGCGGGAGGATACCGTGCCACTTACTGGAAGGATGAGAATGCAAAGGCTATCCTCAATAAAGTGGCTGAAGAAATGGAGGACAGAGGATATACCCGTATCCTTGATCCGGAGAAGAAGGATGAGGCCAGTGTGGGAGTACAGCTTTCCTACGTGGCACAGACTACTCAAGTGATTACTGGCGGCTACTGGGGTGGCTGGTGGGACTATGGGTTCTGGGGACCTTGGTCGGGCTGGTATTATCCGTATCCGGTGTCGTATTCCTATAATACGAATACACTGGTAATGGAAATGGTGGATCTTTCGGCTGGATCCGATGGTACTACAAAGAATCTTCCGGTAGTGTGGTATGCCAGTGCTTCCGGATTCCAGTATAGCGGACAGTTCAATCAGAAGATGTTGCAGAATGCGGTGGTTCAGGCTTTTGAACAGTCACCTTATATTAAATCGGTCAACTAACTACTAGAGGAGGAATTTCAAATGAAGATGAATGCATTGAAAAGAATAGTAATGGTGGCTTTCATGTGTCTGGGAGTTGCTGTAAAAGGATTTTCGCAATACGATGTCAGTAAGACAACCTTGAAGATAGACTGGCAGATGAACGCTCCTTTTTCTACCGATTTTGCGGATAAACTGAGCGGATGGGGTATGAATTTTGAGTTGGGCTATGAACTGACTCCACGTTGGGAAGTGGGAGTTTTTGCTTCTTATCACACCAACCACCAGTATGTGGAGCGTCAGACCTTGTCGTTGTCTCCTACGGAATCATTGACCACCGACCAGCAACGTTCGGCTTTCCAGTTGCCGTTTGGTGTCATGGGAGCCTATAATCTTTCTACCAACCGGTATATCAAGCCATATATAGGTGTCAAGGCCGGTGCCATGTTTGCCCGTTACACCACTTATTTCGGCAGTGGAGGTGTGTACGACAAGTCGTGGGGATTCTATGTATCTCCGGAAATTGGTTTGAAGATTTATCCGACAGGAAAGAAGTGGGGATTCCATGTAGCCGGTTACTACAGCTATGCTACGAACAAGACTCAGACGTTGACTTGTGACATAGAAGGTCAGAATCATGCGGGTTTCCGCTTGGGTGTTATTTTTTGACGGAACTCGTAACGGATAAAGCATGAAGAATGCTTTTATGATAAGGATGAGAGGTATCTGAAATGTATATACTTTTCGGATACCTCTTTTTTTGGGCTCAACGTAAAAATCTGAGGAGTAAACCGTATAAAATCGTATCTTTGCAAACAACGAATCATCAGCAGCTATGGAAACAAACGGTTATCGCCTCCTTCTTCC
>NZ_JAOQJI010000055.1:0-1320 GCF_025567125.1 Phocaeicola fibrisolvens
GCCCCTCGACTTGCATGTGTTAAGCCTGTAGCTAGCGTTCATCCTGAGCCAGGATCAAACTCTTCATTGTAAAATATTTTCTTACCCTTGCGGGTACCGTTGATTCTGTTCCAGGAAACCGATTTTCTATATCCTTTTCAGGTTATTGACGGTTCTTGTTTCATCCCATATATACATTATATATAAGACTACTTCTTGTACTACATCTTCGTTTGTTTATCTAAAGTCTTTCAAAGAACTATCTTTCTTTCGTGCTCCCGTTTCAGCGGGAAAGCGTTTGTAAAGGTAAGGCGTTTTTTCTTTCCCTCCAAATTTTTCCGAAGTTTTTTTTTCGAAAAAGTTTTTCAGGACGACCTCGCGGGGCTTATCCTTTTCTCGCTCCCTTGCGTCCCTGCAAGGTAAGATACTCGGGTGCAGCGCCTTTGATAGTCTGCCTCTCTTTACCAGTCTGTCATCTTCAGCGGCTCTCCCTCTCGAAAGCGGTTGCAAAGGTACGCACTTTTTCCGGTTCTGCAACTTTTACGCAATACTTTTTTGCGGAAATTTTGAAGAATTTTTGTAAATCCCTGTAAACAAGACAGTTGCATGTGAGCGTTTTTTGATGCTTTCAAAAACGGAAGGAAACAGCCCTACATTATGATTTCGCGCGGGCGCGCGGGCGTGTGTACGCGCACATGCGTGCATGTGCAGACAAACAGGAAGAAGCATGCACACATAAAGGAATTGCGGCTGCGCACAGAAAAAAACAGGTTGATGAACCGTTCCCGACGAGAAGAAACAACCGAAACACGGTAAAGCTTATCCGCAATCAAGGACATTTTTTTCAAGGAACGGAAAGAAAAGCCTGAAAAAATCCGTTCCTCCCCCCCCCGAAAAAATCCCGGATTTTCCGGATCTGTTCCCCTGGAACGGTCAGTTTTATGTCATCCAAAGAACAAAAATCTTCCGAGAATCGCCATTTTTTACCAACAGGAGGACAAAAATTTCGCGAGAAAGGCCATTTTTATACCATCCGATAGACAAAAATTTCGCGAGAAAGACCATTTTTTGCCAACAGGAGGACAAGAATTTCCCGAAAACGGCCAGTTTTATGACAGCCGGAAGACGAAAAAATGAACCCGGCGACCATTTTTCCTCGCCCGGCTGGGAAATCCCGACCAAAATTCCTCCCCCGAAAGGCAGAAAATCCGAAAAAAATTTCCGGAAAAACTGGAAACGGAGCTACATGTCCACAAACAGAACCGGAATTTTTCCATGCAGCAGGGCAAATGACGTCACGGAAATCCCGGCCAAAATTCCTCCCCCGAAAGGCAAAAAATC
>NZ_JAOQJI010000055.1:1568-20385 GCF_025567125.1 Phocaeicola fibrisolvens
CTTACAGAAAACCAGAAAGATAAAAGCGGATTGAAAACAGAAGACCTCACGTACGGACATAAAAAAAGGAGTTCCGCTGAACTCCAACCTTTGTTAACCTTAAATCTAATACTATGAAAAACACAGTGCAAAAGTAAACATTCCTGTTGAAAGCACAAAAGAAACAGCTGAAAAGTTATGTTTTACAACACATATTAACCATCTGACACTGTCCGATAAAATCCATTAACAGAACAAGGATTAAAACTGAAAAAGTGCAACACTCCACGATGCGGGATATTATACTCTTGAAATAAGACTTACGGTTGTCTAAAAATCATACACTCATTGTCAAAAAATTAGACACTCCTTCTTCATCGCAAAATCAGCATAATTCTATCAATCAGCTACTTGCGATAATGGCACGGAAATTGTATCAAGAATGACAACAAACAAAAATATAACCATAGCGCATGAAAACTTACCTTACATTCTTACAACGAAACAAGCTCTTCACTTTTGTCAACGTCATCGGGTTGAGCATCTCCCTGATGTTCTTCCTGCTGATCAGCCACATGGTAACCCGACAACTCACTGTAGACAAAGACATGAAAGACGCAGACCGCACTTACGTACTGGCCAGCGAAATATGGGCAGGAGGTCATATCCTACTGGGCGACAAACTACAAAGCCGTTATCCGGAAATAGAAGACTGGTGCGCCGTGAGCGGTTCCTACGAACAGTTTGTCAAAACCAATGACAAGCCCGTGAATATACAAATGATGTTTGTCCGCGAAAATTTCTTCCGGTTCTTTAATTTCCATCTGCTGGAAGGGAATCCCGAAACCTTACTGAGCAATGAAAATAACATCGTACTGACACGTTCCTGCGCCATCAAGCTGTTCGGTACGGAGCATGCGCTGGGTAAAACCCTCATAGAACAAGCATTCGGCAACCAGAAATGTACGGTAAGCGGTATCATAGAAGACATTGACAACTCCATCTTTCCTTCCCACATTGAAGCATTCAGTCCTCATAAGAATGTACGGTATGTGTATTGGAGTGCCAGCGAAGAAAATACCGAGTTGGGCAATGCCGCCAGCTGCATCTTCTTCCTGCGTTTCCATCCGGGTGTCAATCCCAACGACAAGGCCGGTGACATTGCCCGCTTCTTCAAGGAATTCTTCTGGATTTACCAATACGATGCCGTCAAGGAAGTACGCTTTATACCTGTGCATGATTTTTATTTCTCCGACATTCCTGCTGCTGGAGCAAACCTTAACCAGTACAGCCGGAAACTGGTACTTATTTTCCTGACCATCGGTATCCTGATTCTGTGCATGGCCATTTTCAACTACATCAGTATGAGCGTGGCCCAGACCAGCTACCGGGCAAAGGAAATGGCTACCCGCCGCCTGCTAGGTTCTTCCAAGAAAAATATTTTCTGGCGCATGATTGCCGAGTCGTTCCTGATGACCACCTTCGCCTTCCTGGTGGGTTTCTTGCTGGCCAAAGCTGCAGAACCGACCGCCATGAACTTGCTTCACATACGGCTCGACATCGTAGGAGGATTAAATCCTGTCACCGTATCCTGCTATCTGCTCCTGATTGTCGTACTTTCCCTGCTTTCCGGTTTCGTGCCCGCCACGATGCTGTCGCATTATCATCCGCTGGACATCGTGAAAGGTACTTTCCGCCGGAAGACCAAGACGTTATATCTCCGCTTGCTGAACATCGTGCAAAACGGGCTGACCATCGCCATGTTGGGATGTGCCCTCTACCTGACTGTACAGATTTACCGCATCCTGCACGCCCCATTAGGATATGAATACGGAAATGTACTCTCTTATCCCCGAATGTCCAACGACCAAAAGTTGCAACTCTTCCGCCACGAAGCTCAAAAACTCCCCTTTGTGAAGCGCGTCAGTTTTTCAAGCGGTACTCCTTTGGACGGAGGCAACAACGACACGATGAACTTTAACTCCGCAGACAGTATCCAGGTGCTGAGCTTCCAGACATTTATTGTTGATTCGGCCTTTATCGACATGTTTCACATCCAAATCACGGACGACCGTCATGCCGGATTCGATACGCACAATTACCTGGTGAGCCAATCGGCCATGAAGAAACTGAAACAGCTGGGCTTTACCGACCATGTTAACAGCAGTGACGGGAACTATTCCTGGAACATCACCGGCGAATTCAAAGACTTTCAAAT
Organism: Phocaeicola fibrisolvens; assembly: GCF_025567125.1. Classification (NCBI taxonomy): domain Bacteria; kingdom Pseudomonadati; phylum Bacteroidota; class Bacteroidia; order Bacteroidales; family Bacteroidaceae; genus Phocaeicola; species Phocaeicola fibrisolvens. The sequence goes on from NZ_JAOQJI010000055.1 coordinate 3,766, forward strand.
CCGCTCCCTGTTAGAAAAAGACCCTCACCCGCTGCGCATGCAAATTGCTCCTGCCGACAGCATAAGTCCCTGGAACATTCTGGTGGAAGTACGCGACGGCCAACTGGAAACTTACAAAAAGCAACTCGACCAGCTCTATTCTAGGGTGATAGACGGGTACCCGTTTGAATCAAAATGGTATGACACCCTGATGCAGGACATCTATGAGAATATTAGCCGCATGAGCCAGCTGATTCGCATTTTCACCTGTGCGGCACTGGTCATCTCCCTGTTGGGCCTGACCGCCATGAGCATCTATTTCATCGCCCAGCGGAAACGCGACATTGCCATCCGCAAAGTCTTCGGTTCCGACAGCCGCCACGAGATGCTCCAACTGATGAAATTCTCTGCTGTCTCACTCGTTATCAGCCTGCTGATTGCGATCCCGCTGATGTATATGGGAATCCACCAAATAGACAAGATTGTGACCTACGAAAGCAGTTTCCCCTGGTGGGTACCAATTGCCTCCTTCCTGATTGTGAGCCTCATCTCCCTGGCCTCCGTCTGGCTCATCAGCCGAAAGGCCGTACGGGAAAATCCGGTGTGCAACCTGAAGACTGAATAATTCCTATCAAACCCAAAACATAAAATAGCAACGATATGAAAACCATTTTACGAAACCTATTTTACACCCTGAAGCGCTTCCGGACCGCCTCCGTGCTGAACCTCCTGGGACTTTCGGCTGCATTTGCCGCCTTTGTCCTGCTCATGATGAAGGTGAGCTACGAACGCAATTTCGATACCTGCTATCCCCATGCCGACCGCTTGGTCATGCTGAACCTGTCACAATCCAAAGGAAGCAATTATGTCAGTATGCTTCCCCGAGGCCCCATCGACTACCTCATCCAGCAAGTGCCCGGCATCGAATACGGTACCATCTATTCCCCCGCCTGGTCCAAGCAGGCTTTCTACACCGACCCCAAGAATCCGCAATATTTCTACGAGGAACCGTGGGCCGTATATCCGGATTTCGGCAAAATCATCGGACTGAAGTTCGTGGAAGGCAGCAACCAGGAGATGAACCAGCCGGAAAGTGTCATTATCTCCGAGAGCTATGCCCGCAAGCTGTTCCCCAAAGGAAATGCCTTGGGCTCCTATCTGTATGCAGACACCCCAGACTGGCGAAGCCCGGAAGCCACGAAGTTCCGGATATGCGGTATCTTTGAAGACCTCCCCGAGAACTGCCAGTTCAAGAACGACCTCTTCGTACCGATGGGAAAGCTGCAGGAGAACGACTGGGGCAGCCAGAACTTCTATGCGTTCTTTCTGCTGAAACCGGGCGTCAGCGTAGAAGAAGTCAACCAACAGATTACGGCTACAGGGGCCGACGCACGATTGTTCACCGGGGATCCAGGCACACAGAAACTCTATGTCTTCCCGATACAGAAACTGTATTATGACATGTATTCCCCCTACTACTTCAAGACGGGCAGCCGCAGCACCATGACCTTGCTGGTAAGCATCGGCTTCCTGATCATCCTCATTGCGTGCATCAACCTCATCAATTTCAGTACAGCACTGGCTCCGGTGCGCATGCGCAGCATCAACACCCAGAAAGTGCTGGGAAGTACCAACGGAGAACTGCGCCGTGCCTTGACCCTCGAATCGGTCGTCATCGTACTGGTCAGCTGGTTGCTGTCATTGTGCATCGTGGCCGCCCTGATTCACTTGAACGTACTATCCTTCATGGGCTTCACGCCCTCCCTGCTTGTCTACTGGAAATACGTGGTCTACACCGGACTGATAGCCCTACTCACCGGCATCGTGGCAGGACTGTATCCGGCGTGGTACATGACCTCCTTCCCGCCTGCCCTCGTGCTGAAAGGCAACTACGCCCTGAGTGGAAAAGGACAACGGTTGCGTACGATACTCATCGGCTTCCAGTACATCGTTTCGTTCGCCCTGATTACTACTGCCGCTTTCATCTTCCTGCAGAACCGCTTCATGCGCAACCATGACCTGGGCATCGACAAAGACCAGATACTGGTAGCTTCCCTCCCCCAACAGCCTTTCCACAGCAGTCCTTACCGCAAGTTTGACAGCCAGCTGAAGAGTTTTGCGGAAATCGACGACATCGCCTATGCCAAATGGGAACTGGGGGCCAGCGAAGGATACACGCAATATGCTTTCACCTACAAAGGGACTCAATACGGGCATCTGTATATTGACGTCACTCCCAATTTCTGCCGTGTCATGGGTCTGCACATCCTGTCGGGAAGCGACTTCCTGCCCAGCGATTCCATTTACACCTCCCAGCTGAACTTCATCGCCACACAAGACTTGCAGCAAGAAAGCGGTATTCCGGCAGGAGAGACACTCGACTTTTCCTCGTGGGGAATGAAGGCCCTCCTCAAAGGATATGTGAACAACGTGCAGTTTACTTCATTAAAGATGAATCCCGTGCCTTACGTATTCTGCCCCAACGGTGCCTACAGCAACCAAGTCTTGCCGTTTGCCTATGTCCGCGTAAAAGCTGGGAGCGACATGGACACTGCCCTGAAACACATCCGCGAGACCATCAGCGACTGCTTCACCGGTTATCCCACCGAAGTGAAGTTCTATGACCAAATATACGGACAACTGTATCAGAAGGAAACCGACCAGCAAAAAATCATTACCTGGTTCAGCTTGCTGGCCATCCTCATTTCACTGGTAGGTGTCTTTGGCCTGATTATATTTGAGGCCGAACACCGGCAGAAAGAAATCGGCGTACGCAAGGTCTACGGAGCCTCCATCCAGCAAATCCTCTGGATGTTCGGACGTTCCTATCTGATACTCTCAGTGGTATGTTCCCTCATCGCCAGTCCCATCGCCTGGTATGCCGTATCAGAATGGCTGAAGCAGTTCAATGAACGGATTCCCATCTCGCCTTGGGTCTTCCTCTGCACCTGCCTGCTTATCAGCGCCATCACCTTGGTCACCATTACGATACAGAATTACCGGACAGCCACCAGCAATCCGATAGACTGTCTGAAGTCGGAATAACAGAAGAAACATCTGTCAACTTTAAATGGGTTATCCTATTCTTTTTATTTAGAAGAAGTGGATAATCCATTCTTTTTTTCAACAAAACACATATAAATTCTATGTTTTTGTTTTACTTTGCGAAACAGAAACAAGGAGAAACAATAAAATGGAGAACGAATTACCTTCCGACTTGTCAATCTGGGACGAACGCTGCATGAAAATCTTTATCGAAACAAATTCAGCTTTATTCCGTGTATTTGCCAGTCGTTACGTAAAAGACATTGATATAATTGACGACTTCCTGCAAGAGGCCTATATCAAATTATGGACTCACCGCAAATCCATCGGTGAAGTAAAATCATTACGCAATTACTTCTACACCCTCCTCTATCACACCATCCTGGACAAACAAGCATCCACCCCGACGCATAAGGTATCAATAGAATCCCCAGAAATACAAGAAATACCTTCAGACAGCTCTCTTTTCCATCATATTGTGGAAATGGAAAGTACCCAGCTCATCACCGAGGCATTAAAAAAATTATCCAAACAAAGCAATCAAGTTCTTTTGATGAGTATGGAAGGAAAAAGTATACCCGAAATCGCACAAGAATTAGACTTGTCTATCAATACCGTAAAAACCGTAAAATACAGAGCTTTAAAACGTCTGTCCAGCCTATTATCCAAAGAGGATTTCCTGTTATTGCTTCTGCTACTAGCTTATTGAAATGTTAAAAATTCTATAAGCTGTCATCCTTTTCTTTTATCCCTGCAGTCTATTTAATAAAACAATGCAGCCAAAAGAAATGGAAACCCCACAAGAAATAGCTTCACTCATTGCCCGTCGTATTTTAGGAGATAAACTCACCGATGAGGAGAATGCCCAACTCGACCAATGGTTGGAGACATCGACGCAAAACCAGCAAACCTACCAGAACGTAGAAGAAACAGACTTGGTAGAACAAATATGGCTTCTGGAGAAAAGCGGCTACGGCTCACGTATGGCCGAACGTTTTGAGAAGGAACGCCTCCAGTCCTCACATCGTCGCTTATGGAAACACACATTCATAGCTATCGGGACGGCAGCCTGCATACTCCTCGCAGTTTTATTCCGTTTTCCTGAACACACATCACAGCCTGCACAGCCCCCGACTCCTGTCAGTCTGATTCAGCCCGGCAGCACAGCTGCCATACTGACGCTGGCAGACGGACGGCAATTCGACATGCAATCTACTAATCCGGACAGCCTGCACACACTACTTCAACAAGTGGCACAAGCCGATGCCCTCAAAGAAGCAGACCAGATCGCCTATCACGAACTAAGCGTACCTGCAGGAGGAGAATTCCAGTACGTACTGCCCGACGGAACCAAAGTCTGGCTCAACTCCAAAAGCAACTTACGCTTCCCGGAGAATTTCGACAAAGAAGGGCGGCATGTATACCTCAAGGGCGAAGCTTTCTTTGACGTGACGAAGGACACCCGAAACCCCTTTACAGTCACGACTTCCGGAGGAGATATACGCGTGTATGGCACCCGGTTCAATGTCACCGACTATGATCAGGAAGATTTTTCGGCTGTATTGGTGAGCGGCAGTATTGAATATCAATCGCCCCATGGGAAATCAGTCCGGTTACGTCCCTCACAACGTGTAGTCTACCATACACAATATGACCACATCGATGTGCAGGAGGTAGATACCCTGATTTACACGTCTTGGATCAATCATCAGTTTATATTCAAAGGAGAAACACTGGAAAATATTATGAATACGCTGTCACGCTGGTATGACTTCACCCCTGTATTCCAATCCGATGAAATACGTCACATCAGATTGTCCGGACGACTGAACCGCCAAGAAGACATACGCATCTTGTTGCAAAGTTATGAAGCCAGCACCGGCATCAAATTCCGGATAAACCAAAAAGAAATCATTATTACACAATAAAATACTATACAACGATGAGACACAAACATGCAAGTTCTTACAAAAGTAGCACCCAACGGTTGGGGAAGGTACTTATGGCCTTCGGCTTAGGCCTTGCCTCCATATTACCTGGAGAAATGTGGGCACAGCAAGTAACCGTACACATCAAACAAGGCAACCTGGATCAGGCTTTCCAACAAATCATGAAAGGAAACAATATCCAGCTAGTATACAATACGGATGTGGCTTCAAACATTAAATGCAAGGCCTGTTCATTCCGGAACAGGGAAGTGAACGATGTCATCACGTTCTTGCTGAAAGGAACCAACCTGACTTACACCTACCACAACGGGATTTACACTATTCAGGTAAAGCAACCTACTCTACGCTCACAGGAAGGATTCATTGCCGGACAAATCCTCGATGAATCCAGAGAAGCCGTGATTGGCGCCACTGTTGTCGTAAAAGAAACCCGGCAAGGACTGGCTACCGACATGAATGGCCGGTTCCGCTTGGAACACATTCATTCCAATAACGGGAAAGTCACTTTGCAGATTTCCTATATTGGGAAAAAAAGTATTGAACAAAAAGTAAAACTCAACTCCACAAACACCTTTATCCTTGAAGAAAACACTCATCTGATGTCGGAAGTTGTTGTCACAGGTTATCAGCATATCAGCCGGGAACGGTCGACGGCTGCCTACGGGTTCATCAACTCCGAAAACCTGAACCGACAGATGCACAGTGACCTGAGTTCCTCACTGGAAGGAAAAATTGCCGGACTCCAGATGAACATCAATCCCAACACCGGCGATATGACTCCGGTACTGAGAGGTGTGGGTACTTTCTCCAGCGAAGTTGGTACCTCACCGTTGATTGTCATTGACGACATGCCTACCAACATGACCTTGAACGACATCAACCCCTACAACGTGGAAAGCATTACTGTATTGAAAGATGCAGCGGCAGCCAGTATTTATGGAGCATTAGCCGCCAACGGAGTAATTGTGGTCACCACCAAACAGGCAAGCCAGGAAAAGACTGCCGTCAATATAAATGCAGACTGGTTCATTACCACCAAGCCCCGCTTTGACAATCTTCATCTGGCCTCTACGAGTGACATCATCGATTATCAGACGGCGGTATTCAATGACAATGTAGCAGAAGCCGGCAGTATTGAAAACTTTCTGTCCAGCTACCGGTCAGGATACTATAATCCTTTATTTCAATTGTATCAGGACCAATCCACTGGCAAGCTAAGCCAAGAAGAAGTCAATGCTACCCTCAGTCAATGGAGAAACAACGATTATTATAAAGAATTCCGGGATAATGCCTGGAGAACTTCTCTGCGCCAGCGTTACAACATCAACATTTCGCAGAAACGAGGAAAAAGCAACCATTACACCTCTTTCAGCTACGAAAAAGAAAAAGGACGTATCATTTCAGAAAGCAATGACCGGTTCTCCTTATACTACAAATCCAATTATGCCCTCACCCATTGGCTGACATTGAACCTCGGCATCGATGCGAACCTAAGCCATGGCAATACCGCCAACGGTGCTTATACCAGCTATACCCTGCAACAACGATATGAACGCATACTCGACGCCGATGGAAACCGGTACATCAGTCCCTATGTCAATGTAAGCGGATATACCGGCAGCGCTTATAATGGCAGCGTAGTCAGCATGTATGAAAACACGGAGCCCTACAAATCATTCGGATTCAATGTGCTTGATGCCTTGTACGAAGGAATGACAGAGACACAAGATTTAAGCATACGTCCTTTCTTCAGTCTGCAGGCCAAGTTCCTGAAAATGTTCACCTACAACCTGATGTATCAATATGAATGGAACTACGGACAAAGTGAATTATTTGATTCCGTAGATTCTTATCAGATGCGCATGACCTACAACAGTATGATTGATACAGACGGCGTATCCCACATGCCCGACGGAGGACGTTTATACCGTTCAGAACTGGGCAGCCGCCGCTACATTCTGCGTAATCAGATTAATTTTGACAAAACGTGGAAAGACCATACCGTAACAGCCATCGCCGGATTGGAATTTCGGGAAAACAAAATTCCCAAACCCATCCTGCAGTTACTCTATGGATACGACCCACAAACACTGACGTCCGACATCATGAACTGGCAGGACTTTGAAGACGGTGTGGGCACCAGTGCCTTGTCTGGTTCTACCATCAAACTAAACGGACTGCCCAACACGTTGCAGGAAACCCGTCACCGATACGCCTCATTCTATTCCAATGCCAACTATTCCTACAAGTCAAAATACAACATCTCAGGAAGTTTGCGCTGGGACCAAGCCGACCTGTTCGGATTGGACATCCGTAACCAGCGTCATCCGTTGTGGTCTGTCGGAGGTTCATGGACTTTATCGGAAGAATCTTTCTTGAAAAACATTGACTGGCTGAATTACTTGAAACTACGTGTTACCTATGGTATCAACGGAAACGTAGACCAAAGTTCTACCACCTACTTTGTGGTCAAGCAAAAAGTGCAGAGTAACCCCATCAAGACCAATTATCTCACGTATGAAGACGATGACTTGCCTAATCCACAATTGCGATGGGAAAAGACAGCGACTTATAATATGGGACTCGACTTCCGTTTTTTGAACGACAAAATCAGAGGTAGTATTGAATACTATAATCGTAGTGCCTCCGACCTACTTGTCAGACGTTACATGGATCCTACTATCGGCGCTGACTCACGCGTGGTCAACAACGGAAAGATGCGTAACCGAGGAGTGGAATTGTCTTTGATGCTGGATATCGTCCGGAAAAAAGACTGGAACATGGGCGTGGACTTTAACTTTTCATACAACAAAAACAAGATGACTAAAGTAGACCACGATGCGACGGCTTCATCTACCAGCTTCATTCTGAGTCCGCAAAACTATTTCATCGAAGGAACCAGCTACAATACGTTATGGGCCTATCGCATAGACCGCATAGAAAACGGGTATCCGATTGCGGTAGATAAAGACGGAAATGACTTGATTACATTTAATGAAGATGGAACGGTCAAAGACATCAAAACAACGATGCAAGGAACGGAGAATTTGGTGAATATGGGTACACTGACCCCAAAATACAACGGTTCCTTCACTTGGAGAATCGGTTATAAAAACATTGACTTCAATGCATTCTTTGTGTTTGCCGGCGGTCACAAGATGCGTAACTGCGTCATCAGCATGAACGATATGGCAGGTTCTCAAACCATCGAAGAAATAGCGGCGCGATGGGATGCCGATAATCCCAATGCCAATGTACGTATGTACATGGATATGCCGACTGAAAACCGGACCTATGCCAGCACCCTCGACAACTGGTGGAAATATGGCAATCTCAATGTAAAAGACGCTGATTATTTCAAGCTGCGCAGCCTGAGCATAGGATACACCATGCCTACCTTTATCTGTAAGAAGATGCGACTCAATTCCTTGCGTTTCAAGTTTCAGGTAGATAATTTGTTCACATGGTGCAAAGCAGGCAAAGGAATCGACCCAGAAAGCTATAGTCTGAACTCTGGAACACGAGGAATGGCTATTCCTAGAACGTATTCCATCGGTATTTCAACAAGTTTCTAACTTTATATAAAACAGACAATTATGCATAAGCTCATTTATATTCTCTTGTCTTGTATTACATTGGGACTTATATCCTGTGAACAATACATTGACATCACTCCAACAGGTAAAAAAACGGTTGATTCAACAGCCACTTATTATGACCTGATTGTATTGCCCAACAGATGTTATTATCCTTCTGCTTTTGCTCTTCTCAGTGATAACACGTGGGCCAAAGAATCCAATATCATAGGAAATGAATTTATCAGTTGGGACGGAATCAATATGACCTTCAACGAAGCAGCCGACCGAAAAGAATTAAGTGACAACAACTTATATGCCAACTGTTATTCCTACATTCTTCGCTCAAATATCGTCATTTCACTGATAGACGAAAGTCTGGGCAATCCGGAACTCAAGGAAGTAGCCAAAGCGGAAGCCAGAATCTTCAGGGCATGGGACCACTTTATTCTAATCAATACCTTTGCCAAGGCATATAATCCTGCTACCGCTGCTACAGATGGAGGCGTAGCCATTATGGATAAATATGACTTGGAAGCGGTACCGGTCAAATCAACGGTAGCCGAAGTCTACGATTTCATCATCCGAGATATAGAAGAGGCGCTCCCCTATCTGCAGGAGAATCCGTCGAATGTATACCACCCGTCCAAAGCCTTCGGCTATGCCCTGGCAGCCAAAGTCTATCTGTTCCATCATGATTGGGAAAAAGCCAAAAACGCGGCAGAAGAGTCATTGAAATTGAAAAGTGACCTGATTGACTACGTCGCCCTGGAAAACAATGGAGGTCCATTATCGGATAATACCTATGCAAAAGGCGGCAATCCGGAAGTATTAAACTATGCCTACATGGGAAGCTATTCCGACAACCCGACCTACTGCTACGGTATGATCAGCCCTGAACTCGTTCAGCTATTCGATGAAAACGATACACGCTTCACAATGTTTTTCCGCACAACAGGCAACAGTCCTTATTATTTTGATGAAGGTTCAGGAGCAGCCCTTTGGAACTCTTCCATCACGTATTCAAAATTCCAATATATGACTGTCGGCATGCGTACAGCCGAAGTATACCTGATTCTAGCCGAAGCGAAAGCTCGCCTGAATGATTTGGATGGAGCCATGCAGGCATTGTGCGACTTGAGAGTCAAACGCATCAAAGGAGAAGAAGCCGTTCCTTCACAGCCTTCAACTAAAGAGGAGATGGTCCGACTTGTCATTGACGAACGGAGAAAAGAACTTTTGTTCGGATTCAACCGTTTCTGGGACTTGAAAAGATTGAACACGGAACCGGAATATGCCAAGACGCAAACCCGTCGTTTCCCGCTGGTATCCACCGAGGTTCCCAGTCAGACCTATACTTTGGCGCCCGATTCACGCTTGTACGTCATTCCGTTCCCCAAAGATGCACGCACAAAGAACCCGAATTTAACACTCAACACCGATGAATAATAGAAAACAGATGTACAGACAATTACTCATAGCCGCATTGACCGGACTGGCTTTTCAGCCGGTCAGTGTTTCTCTCTATGCTTATCCGGCAAAAGCCTCTTCTCATCTCGCCCAGGCAGACACCACCAAGGTGAGTGAAGATGAATATACCAAACTTGTAAAAGATGACCACAGCGAAAAGGTGGGAATGTTCACCGTTCGTCATATTAAAGACGACTGGTATTTTGAGGTACCCGATTCCCTCTTAAAACGCCACATACTGGCAGTCACCCGCTTTAAAGCCGTTCCCCAAGGCTTCAATTTATTGAGTGGAGAAGAAGTGAATCATTGCGTAATCTATTTGGAACAACATGACACCAAAACTTTATTTCTAAGAGAATACGTACAAACCCAGTTTGCAGAAGATAAAGACCATATTTCACAATCACTGAAGGAATCAACCGTCGACCCGATTATCAGCAAATTCACGGTAATCGGACGTAATCCTAAAACTCATGCACAACTCATCAAAGTGACCAGTTTCTTTCTGGAAGATAACCAAGTATGTGGTTTTACGACCAATGATAAAAAAATCCTGAACGTAAACAGTATTCAAAAAGACTACTGCTTTATGGATACCGTCAAGACGTATCCTATCAATACGGAGGTACAGACCTTGCGTACGTATGCGGTGTCATCAGGAAAATATCCAGCTGCACAAAGCGGAAAAGTCACACTCAAGCTGAATACCAGTATGGTACTGCTCCCTAAAACACCTATGCGTCCGCGTCTGGCAGACAATCGGGTAGGCTATTTCCAGAATGCTTTTACCATTTTCTCCGACACACAACAAAAGACCGAGGCCGAAAGCCTGATTCACCGTTACCGGCTGGAACCCAAAGACCCAGCCCGTTACGCCAAAGGATTGCCGACCGAGCCGAAGCATCCCATTGTCTACTACATCGACCCAGCCACACCGGCCAAATGGATTCCTTACCTGAAAGCGGGAGTGGAAGACTGGAATGTAGCATTCGAAGCCGCCGGATTCAAGAATGCCATTATAGCTAAAGAATGGCCCAACGATTCCACGATGAGTCTGGACGATGCACGGTTCAGCGTGATACGCTACCTTCCTTCCGAGAAAGAAAATGCATACGGTCCCCGCATTGTAGACCCACGTAGCGGAGAAATTATCGAAAGTCATATCTGCTGGTACCATAACGTAATGAACCTGTTGAAAAAATGGTATATGGTGCAATGCGGTCCTTTGGACAAACGCGCACGTACTATGAATTTTGATGACGAACTGATGGGGACCTTGATTCGTTTTGTATCTTCCCACGAAGTAGGTCACTCCCTCGGCTTGCGTCATAACATGATAGCCAGTTCAGCTACCCCCGTGGAGAACCTGCGTAACAAGAAATGGGTAGAAAAGAACGGACATACAGTCTCTATTATGGACTATGCCCGTTTCAACTATGTAGCGCAACCCGAAGACCATATCTCCCCGAAAGGGTTGTTTCCACGTATCGGAGTATACGACAAATGGGCAATTGACTGGGGATACAGATGGCATCCGGAGTTTAAGGACCCAGAGGATGAAAAACACGCTTTACGCACTCTTGTCACTCAGAAGCTGAAAGCAGACCCACGCCTGTTCTATGTAGGAGATGAAGGAAAAGGCAACGATCCAAGAAGCCAGAGCGAGGATCTGGGCGACAACAACATGAAGGCCAATGAATATGGTATCCAGAACCTGAAGCGAGTGATGGAACATATTACAGAGTGGACACACCAGCCGGATGAACAATACGACGACCTGAATACAATTTATAATGCCGTAAGAGCCCAATACATACGCTACATCGGACATGTACAGAAAAATATCGGACGCTATTACCAAGGCAATCTTCCCGGCTCCAGATTTAAGGACTGGGTTCCTGCTTCCAGACAAAAAGAAGCCATAGAATGGTTTGGCCGGAATCTGTTTGAAGCACCTCTCTGGTTGTATCCGCAAGATGTGCTGGAACATATTTCCAAGGTAGATCCCGTCACAGAAATCTTCGACCGTCAAAGTTCTGTCATCTCATTTCTACTGGCTCCCGGACTGCTCTGCAACCTGCATAATGCATCCTTTGTGGCCTCAGAACCTTATCCTGTGGATAAATACCTGAAAGATGTGTTCAATGCTATTTGGAAGCCAATAGAGTCCTCTCCGGAGCGTGTCAATTATTACACACGGCAGATGGAGCGCATGTATGTATCCTTCCTCCTCAACATGCTGGTTCCCCAAAGTGAAGAATCCCGGAAGGCCAATACTGCATTTTCACGTTCCGATGCCAAGCTCTATGTAGAGTCTCATCTGGATGATGTTGAATCCTATTTGGATGCGCACCTGGCCCAAAAAGAAGAATCATTATTGAACCAACGCCATTTTGCTGCGTTAAAGAGAGAGGTAGAGAAATTCAAACAAGATTATTATAAAGAAAAGACAAACGGTTCTAAGAATTAATCAACTGCATTCATGACATGAAACGACTGCATCATTTTCTGATATTTATCTTATCGGTTACAATCCTTTGCCTGAGTACCGGAATGAGTCATATCCATATATGCTCCGACCAGTGTTGCAAAGCAAAGTCATGCCTGATGCATTCTCCTATACAACCCGACACTGACAGTTGCTGCAAAGCGTCTCCATCTTCAAAGACCACGTCCCAGCAACTGTCAGCGTCATGCACTTGTTTCCAAATCGATTACACTGCGGAATTTTATTTCAGCCACACAGATTATGTGTTGCCTGCTGTAATGCCCATGGATTTATCAACTCCAGTGTTTACATGGTATTTCTTCCCGGTGCAATTTTTCCAGTCCCATCCGATTTTGTCCCATGCTCCTCCGCTGAGTGGCAGAAACAGGCTCATCCGGCACTCCATTCTGATTATTTAGCAACCAATCCCTCCACAGGGCAAAATGGAAGATATCGTTAGAAACACCCGACGTTTCTAACCGACATGTCATATAAATTCCACAATGATTTATGCTATTAATTAGAACAAGTTTTATGAGACATTTATCCATTACATTTCTATTCATATTATTGAATTTATCAACCTACGCCACTACTGTTCACAGAACATTAAGTGGCAGTGTGACCGATACGAAAGGAGAAACCATCCCAGGAGCCAACCTGATTTGGTTGCACACCTCCACAGGAACCAGTACGGACGCCAACGGTGCATTTGAACTGGAACGAGCAGAAGGAAACAACCAACTGGTAGTAAGCTGCATCGGATTCAACACCGACACCTTGAACATCTCTTCTGAACAAGAATACATCGACATTACCTTATCTGAAGGAGTAGAACTCCAGGAAGTCAACGTGGTTGCCCGTAAGGCTGGAACACAAAAAATCCGTAACAGTGTGAGCAATGCTGACCTAATCTCAAAGGACGAGCTGTTCCGGGCAGCTTGCTGTAACCTAGGAGAAAGTTTTGTAACCAATCCTTCGGTCGATGTCAACTATTCGGATGCGGCTACCGGAGCCAAACAGATTCGTCTGCTGGGATTGTCCGGTACCTATGTACAAATTCTGACTGAAAACATCCCTAATTTCAGAGGCGCATCTTCAGCCTATGGTTTGGGATACGTACCTGGTCCGTGGATGCAGAGTATCCAAGTGAGCAAAGGCACCTCTTCCGTGAAGAACGGCTATGAAGCACTGACCGGACAAATCAACATTGAGTTTAAGAAACCACAGAACCCGGAGGCCGACTGGGTATCGGCCAACCTTTTTGCCAGCACCACCAGCCGTTACGAAGCCAATGCCGATGCAACGGTCAAGCTGAATGACAAATGGAGCACCATGCTACTGGCTCACTACGAAAACGAAACGAAAGCGCACGATGCCAACGGAGACGGATTCACCGATATCCCCGAAGTGGAACAGTACAACTTCTTCAATCGCTGGGCCTACATGGGTAGTAAATATCTGTTCCAAGCGGGTATCAAGGCCCTCAACGAACAACGTACCAGCGGACAGGTTTCACACGGTGGACATTCATTCAGCAATCCTTACTTGATTGACATGAATACCGACCGCTATGAGGCATTCGTAAAGCAGGCTTATATCTTCAATAAAGAGCATAACACCAACCTGGCATTGATTACTACCGGGACCATCCATAACTTGGATGCAACCTACGGACACAAGTTGTATAATGTGAACCAGCAAAATGCCTATGCGTCGCTTATCTTTGAAAGCAACTTCACAGACCAGCATGCCCTGTCGGCCGGACTCAGCTTCAACTACGACCGTTACGACCAAGATTACCGCCTGACCAACAACGTAGCAGACACTCCGCTGAAGGCCATCGATGACGAGGCAGTTACCGGTGGATATGCCCAATATACTTACACTCCCAACGACAAGCTTACCTTGATGCTGGGGTTGCGCGGCGATTACAGCGACATGTACGGCTTTTTTGTCACTCCACGTGCAAACATCCGCTATGCACCCAATGACTACGTCACTTTCCGTGCTTCTGCCGGAAAAGGTTACCGCACCAATCATGTGTTGGCCGAAAACAATTTCCTACTGGCTAGTAGCAGAAGCATCCAGATTGACAAGGACTTAAAGCAGGAAGAAGCCTGGAATTACGGATTCAGCATCGCCAGCTATCTTCCGGTATGTGGAAAGACATTAAACCTGAATGGGGAATATTATTACACACAGTTTGTCAATCAGGTGGTAGTAGATATGGAAACCAATCCCCATGCGGTCATCTTCTCCAACCTGAACGGACAGTCGTATTCTCATGTATTTCAGGTAGAAGCCACTTACCCTTTCTTCCAAGGTTTCAACCTGACAGCCGCATGGAGAATGACATATGTGAAAAATGAAATCAACGGTATTTTATACGAAAAGCCGCTGACCGGCAGATACAAAGGCTTGATTACTGCCTCTTACAAAACTCCCCTCGGCAAATGGCAGTTTGATGTCACCTGGCAACAGAACGGAGGAGGCCGTATGCCGACACCTTACACACTGGAAAACGGCAATGCTTCCTGGGATGCGCGCTACAAATCCTTTGGACAATTAAGCATGCAGATTACCCGCAATTTCCGCAGATGGTCTGTATATATCGGAGGAGAAAACCTGACCAATTTTACCCAAAAGAATCCGATTATTGGAGCAGACAACCCCTGGGGCGATGCCTTCGATGCCACTATGGTATGGGG
The DNA here is from genome assembly GCF_025567125.1 of Phocaeicola fibrisolvens. Taxonomy (NCBI): domain Bacteria; kingdom Pseudomonadati; phylum Bacteroidota; class Bacteroidia; order Bacteroidales; family Bacteroidaceae; genus Phocaeicola; species Phocaeicola fibrisolvens. Next base: position 18,983 of record NZ_JAOQJI010000055.1, read on the forward strand.
ACCAATGCACGGAGCAAAAGGATATATCGGCATTCGGTTTAACTGGGCAAGAAACTAATTTAGATTAAAACTAATTTTTTACATTCACCATTTCACTACTGTCCACTAAAAATGGACAAGGTTAAAAGTTAAATAAATTCGGTTCACTTGAACCATATCGGTCTTTGACATTTTTGAAATTCGATTTGTCGAACAAGTCACTAAGGTGTGTTTTGTCCGTCAATGATATTCCGAGAATTTGAAGAACCTCATAGATGCTGCGCTCTAATTTCATATCGTGTTGCACGATTGCCACTAAGCAGTAAGTGATTATCGCACAATAGATTTGTATGCGGACAGCGTTTTCTGATGTTCCCCAAAATTTCTTAATTCGGAGATGCTGTTTTATCCATTTGAAGAACAGTTCAACACTCCATCTGTTTCGATAGAGCAATGATATGAATTCCGCTGATGCATCAAAATTGTTCGTCAGGAAGATGTATCGTGTACCATCTTCAGGGTCTTCAACGATGAGTTTTCTAAGTTCTTCAGGGTAGTCCTTAGAACTTTTATAAACCGTAAAGTATCCGATTACATCTGAAACGACACATTCCGGCAATCTTCGTTTCCAGGTTTTGGGCTTAACCCGTACATTGCTTTTGGCTCGTACAACGAAGGAGGCGCCTATGCGATTTATCGTATAAAGATTGCCAAAATCGTTGTACCCACGATCAAATATATAATGCGCTCCAGGTTCGTATGGAATCTCGGGCATAATCTTTGAATCGTGAACGTTAGCAGGTGTAATATGCACAAACGCAGGAACTTCTGCTTCAATATCGTAGAGCGTATGCAATTTGATTCCACCTTTCTGCTTACGAAACTTGGCCCATCCAAACACCGATAGACACAAGTCAATCGTAGTAGAGTCAAATGCATAAACATGGCCGTCAAGCTCGAAGATTTTATTGATTCTGCGCTTGCGAGCCTCGGCTATCATGAAGGTTGCATACTCCTCGAAAATCCGGCAGTCACGCTGCTCATTGGCCTTGCTAAGATTGCTGCGCGTTACAGACTTCCCGATTCCGAGATGGTAAAGTTTCCCTGCATGAGCTTCCATAGCCACAATCAGATCCCGGAGGCTCTCCCGATTGGAAAGCTGACCGAACATCATTGTAAGTAGTTGGTTCCAACAGGTATAGCTCTTAATGTATCTGTCACCTCCATACTTAGTAACGATACGATTGAATTTACTCCGGTCAAGGAACTTGATTAATTGGGCAAAAACATATGGCTCTTTATGCATAACGGTCTGAATATTACGACAAAAGTAAATTCAAATCCGTTCTCCCCAAAATTACTCATAACAAATTGAATCTCAATAATTTCAAAGAACTACTATGATTTTTTAGTGGACACTAATG
>NZ_JAOQJI010000056.1:0-20076 GCF_025567125.1 Phocaeicola fibrisolvens
ACGTGAGTTCGATATAAAATTAGAAAATAGACAGTTGTCCGTCATTGACAAAGTTTACATCAATGGCGGGCTTCTTTTCAAAAAAGCAATATGCTGCTATAGCCGACAAAGAGTTGGCTATAAAGTTATTGAACGAACGATGTCTGGAGTGTTCTATCTGTGCAATGTTCTTCAGCTCGTCATTGACCGTCTCAATCAAGGCCCTTTTTCTGAGCAGAATCTTGTCGGCAATGCTCATCAGCGAGTTCTTCATATTGTTTTTAACTTTAGTGACAAGCTGAATGCCATCAAGGAAAAGGTTCTCGAACAGAGCTTGGCCAATATATCCTTTGTCTGCACATAGTTTTCCTTTGATGTTTTTCAGAAACTTACCCTGCTTCAAAGGCTCCCGGTCATCCACGTTTCCAGGAGTAAACATAAAATTGAGAATTTCCCCTTTGTCATTGATTATCAGATGTAGTTTGAATCCGAAGAACCATCCCATAGAACATTTTCCACGCTCGGCAAGTCCTTCAAATGTCTTATGAATAAGGATTCTTTGGTTACGGCAGACACGTAAAGGAGTGGAGTCGACAAAACTGATGCCGGTACAGGTTCCCAGCAAAACTTTCTTGATGAAGATGGTCATGGGAAGCAGCACTTCCTTCTCCAGCTCCACAAAACGGTTATAAGAAACCTGACGCGGAAAAAGGTGTTTCAGATGTTTACAGACATATTCCTTGTAGTAATGCTTGAAACAGCGAAAACCACCGGAGTGAAATAGGATTAGAATAACCATAATCTCAGCATCATTCATACGGTTAGGTTTGTTACGATGCCTGGTTTTCTTATCCTCAATCATATATTTTTCCTGTTGCAATGTAAATTCCTTGCAAAAATCATCGGCCATACAATAAATCTCTGTAACTTTAGACTCTGGAAACATAGTGGTAATCGTTTAAATCTTATAATTCAGCACTATAAATTTAATACTTTTATCGCTATGTTTCTAATTATCACTGAAATATATTTATTACTATTTCGAACTCACGTTATATACGTTGCCGTTACAAGGGTCTTGACCCATGGCGTCGGTGATGATACCGCTAAGAGTATGAAAACTTTTGCGCATATCAGTCGGGCGGTTATACAACAGATAGCGCATGCTGTCATTAAGGCTGAACATGGCTGCAGGCCTGGATGATTGAAAACAGTTCCTTTTCATTTAGCTCACCGCAAATGCGTATGGCAGTACCGGCCGGTGTACGTATTTCTATCTCTTTCAATCCGCTTGGCGGAATCGGTGTGTTTTTCTGTTTACGCCCGCTTGTTCCGGCAAATGAAGGAACAGGAACAAAAGATCCGCTGTGGGGAAGCTCGATAAACTCACCTTGAGCCGTTTTACCAGATGATTGCTCGGCGGCATAACGGGATTTGCTGTCATAAAACCGCCATACAGGGATATTGAGTTCCTCTAATCTTGATTTATAAGTCACTTTGTGCTCTTTGCAGTAGTTCATTATCTCTACTACTTCTTCTCGTGTCATCATAACTTTGCTTTTTGGACGTAAAGTTAATGATGGAAGTTGGAGACAAAAATACGTGGTTTACCGAATGCTTACGTAAAAGCAGAGCAAAACACACAGTTCAAGGCAACTATAAGTCCCGAGCATCTTGCCCAGCTTCAACAGCTCTTAAACCAAGCTATCAAAACATGGAAAACTGTATTGGAGAATCACCACTCTGAACTGATGAAGATGCTAACGGAGCATGAATCCAATATGCGCAAACTTCTTAGGCGGAATGAAGGCGTTTGGTTCTCTGATTTCTGGATGAAAGTCTTGGTGATATTTTTGTTCGTTTATACGGTGGCATTGGGGATAGTTGTATATTGCGTTAGATGAAGTTTATGTGGGGTGCAATGCAATAGGGGCAACTATTAGCTCCTATTCTTAACTATCCGGCAAATTACAAGCAAGTTAAAATCAGAATATTACTGCTTGATTTTCAATATACTATGCATGTCAAATGCCACCTTTGCAAGTTGTCAGCAAGTTAAATTCTCTCCAAGTATGGGCAAACCTCATACCTCTGTAGGGGGCTATAATTTGAAATAATACCACAATGACATTCTTTAATATTGTTGAAAATGATGTGGAGCCCTACTATTTGAAGATCGGAATTGTAACGCTTTTTTACAAATTAAGTTCTAGCTAAAGACTATTTGAAACGTTTTCTCCCGTCATCTTTTAATTCTATTTTACCCAACACTTTTGGTTGGGGAGCAGAGATTTTCTGCTTCTCAATGCTATCGCTATATTTTTTTAATTCTGGGATATATCCCCATCCCTCTTTTATATACTCAACATATTGTGCCAACACTCCAAGAAATTTAAAATAATAAAGTGATTTTAGAGGGATGATTTTATCATACGTATCCTTTTCCCATTGGTTTTGAGTGTTTCCGCGATGATTCATGTTACGGCATTGATAAATATCATTTAGCAGTGACGTGATTTCGAGAAATGAGTCAAAATCACTGTTCTTCATCTTGGCCTTATAACCCAAAAAATATACAATCGTGCGTATCTTGTCTATAGCATATTGAGCCTGCAATGATTTTCTTGATTTCTCAAAAGCATTGGTCTTTCCGAATAATAGACTGGCAATAGTATAGTCACCACTTCTGCTATATATGGATGGCTCTTTGTCTTTTTCTATTTTCAGATATGCAGGCTGACCCCACATTTTTTCTGTAATATCGGACAGATCTTTCTTCTCGCACAGTTTATTAGTTATACACTCTATCTGTTGATAAAGTGACAAACAAAAGTCTCCGAAATTATCCTTTCTCCTGAATGACTCCATCCGGATAAAATCTCCAATCAAAGTATCCTTTATAGACTGCAAAGGGAAGTCTGTATAAAATTCGTTGGCTTGCTTTCTTATGATTTCCTCAATGCAGTACTCGTAAATTTGATTTATACGTTCATCTTCTGACAAAACAGAATTTGCGGAAGCTACATTCAGTTGCTTTCGCAATTCCATATCAAACTCAGCATTTTGCTGAGTTAATCTTGTTATTTTGTCTATCGTAGACATTAACTTATCATCCATATCAAATACCTAATAGTAAGTCTAAATCATTATTCAATTCGTCAATATCAACAGGCTTTGGCTTGAACACTGTCACTTTATCAAGTAAATGTATGAGCCAGAATTGTTCTCCTCTAAAATCCTTACAACATGAGATAGCTAGCTTCTCTTTTTGTTGTTCATCATCAGGTGTCACCCCCTTGTTTATTGATGCAACCTGAGGTGTTTCTCCTAATTTGAACGTAGCATATCGTTTGTCACTATCTTTATGATGGATAGTGATATTTGTATTTCTATTTTTCTCAAATTCCAGAATAGGAAAAGACTCAATATAGGTAATGCCGTAAGAATTGGTTTTATCCGGACCGGAATCTCTATTGACAAGTTCTTGAAATTTCGTATAAAGTCTTACATATACAGGATCGGTATCACCTTTTACCATCTTCAAGTACATGAGTTTCCCATCGAGTACATTTGTCAGATCTGGATTACCTTTCTTTATATGCCCTTTTTCCGCTTTATACTTTGGAAAGAATCTAGACATTGCTGCCGAGTACCCATACTTATCCCATATATAAAGCAGGCTTCTAATCTCGCGAACATACTTCTTAGTAACATTTAGTTTGTCGCTAACAATAATACCAGTTACCTCCTGACGGCTTCCAAGTTTCTGTAGCCTCATTTTTGCTTCATTCATCACAAAGCCCTGAGTATTTATAATGCGAGCAAGTTCCTTCATAAACTCACTGTTTTCTGAATAGACATAATGCATAGAGCTGAATGTGATATCATCTGCATATCGGGTGTAACGTAATCCAAAACGCTTAGCCAGTCCCGCCAGTTTACGGTCTAACGTATCGCAAATCATATTGGTAATGATGGGTGATGTCGGTGCACCCTGTGGCAACACGTACATAAATTGTTTGTCTAAATCGTGTTGTTTAGTTTCTATGGGTTGTTCTCGTTTAACCCTCATGGAACATAGACCCGAAATCAATAGTGCTATTTGGGGCGAAAAGTTGAAGGGCGCTAGAGTCAGACGTTTCATCACCCGTCCTTGTTCTACGCTTGGAAAGAAATCTTTTAAGTCAATATTGAACACATAGTTCTGGCTTCTATGAACTGCGGCGTTAGTCACAACAGAACGCTTTTCTGCAAACCCCATAGCATAGTCTGAGGGAGTGTAAATGGCTTTCAGAACCTCATTTACTGACCGCAGAAGCATTATGAAACTCCGATTGCGCGGTGCTGCAATCTGGCGGAAACCTCCAGACTTCTTCTTTATTTTGAATTGACGATAACGATGAAATACATGATTGGGGTTGCAATAATACAAAAGTTGCTTCATCGTAAATGGATAAAATTTATCTGCATCAAAGCCCAATTCACGAATCTCATCCTGTTTGATGCGATTGAGCAGTGCCAACAAGTCTTCCCTTGTTGACATCTGTGATGCAATTTGTACTATTTCTGTTTTATCCATTTGCTTTATCTTCTAATAAATAAGAGGTGATCTCTGAGACCTGAACTGAAAAATCTTTTCTTTATGTAATATATAATAATATAAATATCATAATAACAATATATATAAATATCATAATAACAATAGTAAAAGTACAACGTACTATAGTGCAACACGTTAACGTACTAACATTGTTTATCTCCATGATTCCGAAGAACAAGGAGACATCCGGGCAAATACGCCGGACGAAATTCAAAATTCTGTTTCAGTTCCCAAACTTGCCAAAGACCACCTCTTCTTGTTTTCTAGTGCAAAGGTATTAAATATTCACGAAGTCTATGTTCGTTCTACTCGCCATTTTTGTTTTTGGAATAAAATACCCTACGAATTCTAATCCTTTCCCATTTCGAATCATAAAATCGTGAATAGCAAATAGACAATCTGATAATTGAGTGGTTCTATTATCACGTAGATCAATATTGATGCTCTGTATCTTCTGAAGCCATTTATGGCAGAGTTCGTTTGTTTTATCAATGAAATATTCGTCAGTTATACTTGCAAGCTGGCATCCTTTTATGAGATCTTCAATTTTTTTAGCTGCAAACAAAGCCACAATATACTCTCCGCTCCATTTTACGGTTTTTTCTTGAATGAATGAACTTTTAATAAAAATCTCCTTTTTAGATAGAATATTGTCAATTTCTTCAATGTATGATATGGAAGATGATGAACATTGAGTGGAATCAGATTCTTTTGATATAGAGATTATTTTCTCAAATAGTTTTTTCCAAGCATAATGTTCAACATCTAATGTCATAACGCTACTATTGTTGAGAACGAAGAATTTAGACTTGTCAAAATCGAGCAATCTTTTTCCGTCCCGTTCAACAATGGCCTTCATATAGGTCATACTGCCGTATCCGAAGTTTGTCTTAATCTTGATTGAAAGATTATCCTTTGGAATTTGCACTTCTCTCTCCCAAAAACCTTTATAGCCATGAGGAAGGAATAAAATATCTTCTTCAGGGGCGAAGTAAATAGAGGATACGTACAAACCTTTCGATTCAGAATAGCATAAACAGATCGTGTGTTCAGATTTGATTTCCTCCCAAATTGCAGTATTTGTTCTACCCATAGTAATCCGTACTTAGAATTAATACCGTTTGACTCTAAAATTAAAAACGTTGATTCGTTTTGGTAACCAACCGAAGAACAGCCTCACTCATATTAGCAGAATCAATTCGTATCACACTGCTGTCCTCTTCAAGAATTTGACGATTCAAATCATACATTGCAATATCGTGATGCTTACTGTCATTATAGATAACACCACGTTTGATGCCATAGGACTTTGCCTTTTCCATGGCATGTCTCGAACCACAGTCATTTCCTAAGTTATTAGGAGCATAGCTTGCAGATAAAAGTACGGCATCAGAGAATAAGGCTTGTAACCTATCTCGGACAACAAATCTGCTCACCATGTCATTTCGACTTTTGGGAGCTTCGTAATATTCACTAATAAGCAATCCTCCTGCTTCGACAATTTTTTCAGCAAGTTCTACATTCTCCTTAGGTAAGATACTGTCAAGAGTGCTAGGCAAAATGGCGATAGTTCTAGCACCTTTCTCCAAAGCTGTTTGATGAGCAATTGAGTCACAACCAAGAGCGAGGCCACTCACTATTGTTGCATTGTGTTTTATGATTTCTGACGTAACCATTCTCTCTGTCAGTTCAATCTTTTCATCAGGATTAAGGACTCCTATAACAGCAATATTCAAATTATCTTTGCTTAGTAAGCTTATATTACCTTTATAGAAAAGCGCAAAAGGCTTGTCTGCTGGTTTCACGCTTCCGCGCAAAGAAGGGAAATTAGCATCACCGATTGCGACAAGACCATCTGCACAATTTCCAAGTTGGTTGATGGCAGATTCTATTCTTTCCCGCTTCTTCATAAACTCATATTCATGAGTCTCTAAAAGGTGATATAAAATAGATAAGTCTTCGTTCCCACGTAAATTTTTATCTATCCACGCAGGCCCCTTTTGAGGAAAGGTACGAACAGTTAAAATATTTAATGCATTTTCCGAGTATTTCATATACAAAGTTTTTTCAGAATCTTGACAACGTTTTACCGATAGAATAAAAAATGACACTTCTCGCACCTTTGTCTAAAAGGGCTTGAATGCAATCTTCGTCAATGTTAACGGTCTTAGTGTAAAGATCGTCAATTAGCAATATATCTTGCCCGATTACATCGTCCGAAATATTACACGTATCTTTTGCTATACCAACATAAGGCAATTCACCTGCTCCCCCATGACCACTACGAGCCAAATGCGTTGTGGCGGTATCAGTGTGTCTAATAATATCATGTGTACCATCTATAAAGCCATTCAATTGTTGTGCCACTAATTGGATTGTGGCTCTTAAGTATAGTTGATTACAGCGATACGAATTTTCTCGTTTTGATCTAGGAATGACACAAACACGAAGATTTTGTTTCCCACTAAGACGCAGGATCTCAGGCAAGTCGACTTTCAAAATTTGAGTAAGTTTGTTTATTGCATTATTCAGAGTTTGCTGTGGATATGTCGTGATATCATTCTTAAAAGTGCAGATCAGATTTTCAATGGTACCAGGCACGCGCCAGTTACCACCACCTTGGTAATCACCATGATAAAAAGCGATTATATCTTGCTTGAGAGCTTTTTCGACACCACCTTCTCTTTTACGACAAAGGCTGCTTCTTGACTGAATTACAAACTGTTCCATACTGTTCAAAATTCTACTTTGATGATTTTATCTATATTGATTCCATTAGTAACTGCCTCTGAGGTAGAAGTCTCTTCGTTTTCATATAAAACGACGTTTTGTAAGTCGTATCCTAGAGATTTAAGAAGAGTGTATTTGTTGCCAAGACAATCTTCGTAAAAAAAACGCCGAACAAAATACTTCGTAAGATTGTAGAAGTTACATAGACTAATTGCCCTTTTAGAATGACAATTAGTCAATAGAATTGTATGATGTCCTTCTCGATGGAGGCGTTTTAGAAGACTAAATAAGTTATTGTTCAACTCTGTCTCACTGAGGTATGATTCAAAGCACTTTTCTTTACGATCAATTATTTCATCAATTTGGGTTTGTGTCAATTGGGGAAATAACTCCTTTAGTTCGTCCCTTGTAAATCTCTTGCCATTTTCAATATTACAGTTTACACCCAGTACTGAACTTATTGCCTCGGAATAGGCAAGGCTGTTAGCTTTATCCGTTTTGATTAATGTATTGTCCATATCGAAAACAAAAACATTGTTGGGATTCTGAGTGTTCATAATGCTTGTCTTTTAATTTCTGCAGCAAAGGTAAATGCATATTGCGAACTCTATATTCGTACTACAGAATAACTATCAAGCATTGATTTAATACGGTTAAAAATATCGTCTTGGATGGATGAAGGCGACAACACGATAAGTTCTTTACCAAAAGAACAAAGTTCACGGATTAACTCATAGTTCGGAATGCAATCTATAGAGAAAAATGCACCCTCATCAAGAGACGGGTATTGTCTACGAAATTCTTCATCTTTCTCATTTTTATATTGGCATTGTGACCCGTGAATAGGCTTAGTTCCAACATAATCCTTAGAATGATTGCTCACCCAAAAAAGGATATGTTCAACATCCCGGTTTTCATATAAAGTTACTCCAATAATATCTTCGAAACGCTCAGCTAAATTTTCGTTACATGGTTTGTATTTCATTTCAGGGAGGGCAGTCACGACATCAATTCTGTCAAGAGCGAAATTGAGGATTTTTCCATCAGCATCAGCCGCACCAATCAAGTACCACCTATTATTATATTGCTTAAGCAAATAGGGATGGAAAATAATGTCCCTAGTTCCTTTATCCGTGAAAGTGTGATACTCCAATTTAGTGACAACTTGATTTGATATGTTGTCGAATAATACGCCTAACAAGTTGGAATTCTGTAGGTATGGATTATTGCTAAAGCTGATGATTCGAGGACGTTTCTTCAGACCAAGTCCGATTTTGAAACGGTCAAGCCATTCAAAATGAGCCAAGCCATCGAATTGTCCTATTGTATTAAGTACCTCCAATATCAGGTTGCTTTCTTCCTCACTCAGTTCCTTTCTGAAGATAGTAAAAGAAGGGTTCTTATACCTTATACACCGATGACCATTAACCCTATAGCGTTCTATTTCAGCATAGAATGGATCGTACTCCAAATAGTTTATGTCCTTTTCAATGCAACGCTGAGATACTTCAGGGAATCCTGCATCAATAAGTTTCTCATTGCATTTTTCTGTAAGGTCGTGAATATCATAGAAATGATGCCTGTCAGACAGCATTTCATCAAGATACTTATACCTTGTCAAAGCATTCTTATTCGTTGGCATATCTTAATATTTTTGCAAAAGTAAATGCAACTCACGAACACAATGTTCGCGTAGTTTGGTTATGTTTGCGATAATATAGTCAAACAGAAATATATTGCGAAAAATTCTAAACGTAACTATTTGAATACCAATAGACTTTATAGCTGATTTTTTGCAAATCAATTCTGATTGACTATAAATAAGCTTTGTACTCACGAACTATCAGTTCCTTAATGTCAACTTCCAATAAATCTGCTATCTTTAGCAAACTAGCAATATCTGGCTGTGATGTATTTGTGCACCATTTTGACACAGTAGATGGATTGACTCCCATTTGTTCTGAAAGCCATTTACTAGTACGTTTTTTCTCAACTAAAACGAGTTTTATTCGATTTATATCTTCCATTGTTGTATCCTTTACCTGCAAATATAATGATTATTATTCATTTTCTTCATTATAAGTAAATAGATGTAACTTTTAAACTTCAAATCACTACTGTCCAATAAAAGTTAGCTAATCGGTCTTTGAAATTATTGAAATACAGTCTTTTAAGCAGTCCTTTAGAATGAAACGGATTTGAATTCGTAGCTTAGCGGTCAAATTGAAGGCCGCTTATGAACCAAGATAAATACGTATTCGCTCAACTTACCGCGTTTCTGAACAGAACCCAGTTCAACAACTTCGTTCGCAAGTATGATGGCAATCGCTACGTGAAGCAATTCACCTGCTGGAATCAGCTGCTTGCTATGATGTTCGGACAACTGAGCAATCGTGAGAGTCTTCGCGACCTAATTGTGGCTTTTGAAGCACACCGAGCTAAGCAGTATCATCTTGGTTTGGGACGCCATCCAATAGCCAAAGCCACTCTCGCTTATGCTAATCAGAATCGTGACTACAGAATCTTTGAAGACTTCGCATTCTATATAATGAAGGAAGCTTGCGAAAAGCGAGGGACCAATATCTTGGAAATCCCAGGAAATAAGTACGCTTTTGATTCAACAACCATTCCGTTGTGTCTAGCCACATTTCCATGGGCGAAGTTCCGAAGAAAGAAAGGAGGAGTGAAAGCTCATGTCTTATATGACATTGAAGCACAAGTTCCTGCCTTCTATACTGTAACCACAGCATCGAAGCACGACTCTACAGAGATGTGTTCAATCCATTATGAACCAAATGCTTATTATATGTTCGATAGGGCTTATGACTTTTTTAAGGAACTATATAGGATACACCTGACAGGTTCCTTTTTCGTTGTCAGAGCTAAAACGAACTTGAAATACACAATGGTTAAATGGAAGCGTAGGATGCCTAAGTATGTACTTACAGATGCTGAAGTGAAACTGACCGGATATCTCTCAGAGAAGAAATATCCCGAGTCATTCCGATTCATTCGTTACTACGATGAAGAGGGTGACCGTGAGTTCACTTTCCTGACAAACGCAACACATATTTCTGCATTGGACGTTGCTAATCTCTATAAGAAAAGATGGTTGATCGAGCTATTCTTCAAATGGCTAAAGCAGCACCTTAAAATAAAAAGATTCTGGGGCACAACGGAAAACGCTGTCCGCATTCAAATCAGTGTAGCTATTATCACATACTGTCTTGTAGCTATTGTCCAACACGATATGCAATTGAAACGCTCAACTTATGAAGTTTTGCAGATTCTAAGCATCTCTCTAACGGACAAAACGAACTTACGTGACCTGTTCGATAAGACTGATTTCAACGATATCAAAGAACTCGATTATCCCCTTTTTGAAGGACTATTTGATTAATTTTTTAACTCGTCCATTTTTATTGGACACTAATGACTTCAAATTGATATGTGTTATGCTGTAGATGCCAATTATAACATTTGGGGCTATTTTTGATTTTAAGATACTAAATGTCAGATTATATATAGAAATCATAACTTATTTGTCGCAAAAACAGCAATTGTTTGCGACAAAACAAGGCTTATGCAGTACAGCTGCTGATATCTATATTCCCTAATTCTGCGTAAACAAACTATTTTAGTTAGGGGGATTCAGTGAGTTTCACAGAGAGTTACAATCTACATAACTACTTGATATTGATAAGTGGTTTGCTTCTAATAGAATGGCTTATCTTGCAGAATTAAAGCAAATAAGCATAAAAGAATATGCTTATATTTGTATTTTTAGCTATATTTGCATTATTAAATCATATCAACTTGTGTATGGAATATACAGAACTGTTAGAGAAGCAAATAATAGGAAGATTGAAAGTCGATAACCCTTGGTGGACGGAAGGCAGAATACCGGACTATTATGCCCAAATGTCCCCCCGGTTATATCTTAATATTTTTATGCCATTAGTTCAATCCACAGGTATTCGAAGGGCATTGATACTCATGGGTCCACGAAGGGTAGGTAAAACCGTGATGATGTTTCATACAATACAACGGCTGATTGACAGTGGTGTGTCTGCCCAGAATATTATTTATATATCGGTAGAGACTCCCATCTACAACAAAATTTACTTGGAACAACTTTTCGTTTTAGCTTGTCAGATATTAGGTAAAAATCCCACGCAAGAGCAAATGTACGTATTCTATGATGAGATACAATACCTTAAAGAGTGGGAGATAGACCTTAAATCATTAGTTGATACTTATCGCAATGTTAAGTTCGTCGCTTCAGGCTCTGCAGCAGCCGAACTTAAAAAGAGAAGTGACGAAAGTGGTGCCGGTCGTTTTACTGATTTCAGTTTACCCCCGCTTACTTTTTATGAATATATACATTTGAAAAACTATTCGAATATCATGCTCCCAACTTCTTTAGAATGGCATGGTATAAAAGCACGTATCTATCAAGCAATAGACCTGCAACTGCTAAATAAGCTATTTATTGACTACATAAATTATGGTGGTTACCCGGAAGTCGTATTCTCTGAAGAAATACGAGAGAATCCCGGACAATTTATCCGCCATGACATAATAGACAAAGTGCTACTTCGTGATCTTCCCAGTCTGTATGGTATTAGCGATGTTCAAGAACTCAATTCGCTATTCACCATGATTGCATATCATTCAGGGGCACAATTTTCTTATGAAAGGCTTTCAAAAGAGTCTGGAGTAAAAAAGGAAACCTTGAAAAAGTATATCAATTACCTCGAAGCCGCTTTTCTTATAAAGGTTGTACGCAGAACGGATGATACAGCGAAACACTATCAACGAGAAACGCAATTCAAAATCTATCTTACTAATCCATCACTTAGGTGTGCATTATTTCAACCTATCAGCGAGCAAGATAGTGAAATTGGAGATATGGTTGAAACAGCAGTTTATGCCCAATGGATTCCAAGACAAGGTGTATCAATCCGCTACGCTAACTGGAGAATAGGTAAGCTGCAAGGCGAAGTCGATATTGTAGGATTAAATATCGCACGCCAAAAACCTGATTGGGCTGTTGAGATAAAGTGGACAGACCGTTTCTTTGCACACCCCAATGAATTGGTCTCACTCAAATATTTCATGGAGAAAAATCAAATGAACTATGCACTTGTCACAAGTATCAGCAAAAGTGGAAGTATAAAGATTGATAATTTAACTTTGCAATTTATTCCGGTGGCGTGTTATGCCTATATTGTAGGAGAAAATACAATGAACCATACAAAGGCATCATACGGTTTATAACTCTTCGTTCCATAACAATCCAAATAAGCATATTTAAGTGTGCTTATTTGGATTGTTGACTATATATTACTTGTTATCAGTAACTTATATCAGAAAAATAAGAAATATGTGATACTACTTACACTCCTTAAAGTGCTATTCTTCCTATTTTGTCTGCGTAAACAATGCGTAAACAAACGGTTTCGGTTAGGGGTATTTAATGAGTTTTATAAGGAATAGTAAAATTTATAACCGCTTGATATTCAATCAAGATTAGCAAAACGAACTATCGCAGAATATCATCTTATCGTTCTCATAATCTGGAGGTCCCAGGTTCAAGCCCTGGCTGGTCCACGAAGAATAGCAGGCAGTTACGAATTTCGTAGCTGCTTTTTTTATGTCCTTACGCAAAACAAAACACCATTTAACCATTTGAGATGCAGGAATCCAGCGTATTATGCATTTTATACATAAAATAATAAAAGAAATAACTTAAAAATGCATTATGAAAACGCTATCATTTATCTACAAAAGTCTCATGTTCATAATGGGGGCATGCTTCACTGTGGGATTCCAGTCTTGTCAGAATGATGACAATGATTTCTACCTTTCACATTATTATGCCAACGCACTGGTCACCGTAAAACTGAGTGCCGACAATACTCCCTACCTGCAACTTGACGACAGTACAACCCTACGCCCGGTAAACATGACCACCTCTCCTTTCGGTGACAAAGAAGTAAGGGCACTGACCAATTTTGACTTTTCGGAGGAAGCACCTCAAGGATACGACAAAGCGGTCTTCGTCAACTGGATTGACAGTATTCTGACTAAACCGATGGCACCGAACTTGGGAGAAGAAGCAAACCTTGAAACGTATGGAAACGATCCGGTAGAAATCCTCAACGACTGGGTCACAATCGCGGAAGACGGATACCTGACACTTCGTTTCGCTACCCTTTGGGGAAACGGCCAACCGCATTTTGTAAACTTAATCAATACACAAAACCCGGATAACGCCTATGAAGTGGAATTCTGCCATAATGCCTTTGGCGACACAAACGGAAGAATGGGAGACGGACTGGTTGCGTTCAAGCTGGACGGACTGCCCGATACACAGGGAAAGACCGTGAAACTGACCTTGAAATGGAATTCATTTAGTGGAGAAAAATCGGCCGAATTCGACTACTGTACCCGGAAAGCAACCAATCCGCAAGCCACAGAAGTGACCGCCGTCCGCAGTATAGAAAAAGTAAAATAAGGTATTGGAATACTCTAAAAAAGCGCAAGATCGTTGTCTTCTAAACGTTCTTGCGCTTTGCACATAAAATATACTTGTATTTTTGAAGGAAGCGAATTGACCTTCAAAGGTTATTCTACAATCAACTTTAAATGGGTGTCGCCCGTCTTGGCTTTCAGCCATTTCACTATTTTTTCCTTACTTTTCTGGTCGGGTACCCGCTGACAGTCGATAATCGCGTATGTCAGTGTATCAACACGGGAACTATCCACAGACAAACGCAGACTCTTGGAAACGGACAAGGTCTTGATTTCCGGGAAAAGGACCTTGATTTCCTGTCCCAACTGCTTTCCCAGCCAATCCGAGCCAGAGAAATCAGCCAACTGTTTATGCAAGGTGTCAATCGCTGCCTCTTGTTCCTTCAAACGTTTCTCACTGTTCCGATAAAAGTCTTCCATTACCATCGACTTGATGTTACTGATGTCTACCGCATTACCGTCTCCCATACCTTGGAATACCACCAGATTGGTCTTGGCCAGATTATAATCGGGCAAACGGTGCTGTGCGGCGGCAATCTGTTCCTTCGACACTTCCTTTCCAATCAATACGACCTTTATCTCCCGCTTGTCGTACGAAATCTCACGGCTCAAGATTTGAGAGTCGGGAAACTGCAGCTCCTCGGCAATAAAATGACTCGCAGAGGTCTGATAGAAGGTTTCCCGCACAATATTATAAGTAAGATACACTGCCGGACACATGGTACCTACCGTTATCCAGATGATATAACGCCGCACCAGTTTCTCACGGGCCTTGTCCACAAACTGCTTGCGCTGGAAATGCATCACACGCACCCCGATGTAAGTGGCCAGACTGATAAAGACGGAATTGATGAAATACAAATAGAAAGCTCCCAGAAAATACAACAGATTCCCTGTAGCCAGTCCGAACCCAGCCGTACACAAAGGGGGCATCAACGCCGTAGCAATGGCTACACCCGGAATCACATTTCCCTTCTCTTTGGTAGCCAAAGCCACAATACCGGCCAACCCACCGACCAAAGCAATGAATACGTCGTAGATAGTGGGTGACGTACGGGCCAGCAATTCCGATTGCACTTCATCCAATGGGGTAAAGGCAAAATAAATCGTGGCGGTAGTTACACTAAACAGAGTCGCTATCAGGTAACTTTTTAATGAACGTTTCATCAACTCAAAGTCATTCAAACCGATGGAAAGTCCGACTCCCATGATAGGTCCCATCAACGGAGATATCAACATGGCACCGATAATGACAGCCGTAGAATTGACATTCAAGCCCAACGAAGCAATAAAGGTGGCAAATATCAAGACCCACAAGTTGGTTCCCTTAAACTCCACCCCGTTGCGGATGGTATCCACTGTCAGTTGCTCGTCTTCCTTGCTCCGGTTCAAGTCCAGATACTCATTGAAAAATTTACGAAGCAGAAATTTTCGTTTGTTTCCTAGTTCCATAACAGCCCGATTTGGTTACTTGATAAGTTTCTCCTCTTGCCAGTTACCGAAAGAAACGGCCGACAAAAGGTAAAGTTCTTAAAGGTAAGTCTTTTTTGATAATAAATGCGATAAACAGCAAAATTAATATCGTACGGAAACCTAAACGCAACCAGAGATTGGCAATCGGCGTTTCCTGTGACAACACATAAAGCACCACGGCCACAATCAGATAGAGCGTCATGTCTTTCAACGGATAAGCTACCGGATACTTTTTCTGCCCGATGAAATAAGACAGCAAGGTAATCACTCCGTAACCTGCCACCGAAGCCCAAGCAGAAGCCACATATCCGTAGGTCGGTACCAGCCAGATATTCAACCCCAGAATCACGGCGCAGCCAATCAAAGAAAAGTAAGCTCCCCAGTAGGTTTCATCGGTCAGTTTGTACCAGAAAGAGAGATTAAAATAAATGCCCTTAAAAATCTCGGCCAGCATGACGATAGCCACTACGCTCAATCCCTCCCAATAGTCGGAAGCTACCATATACTTCAGAATGTCCATGTAACCCATCACGGCCAAGAAAGCCAGCAGCGAGAAGATAAAGAAGAACTTCATCGCCGAAGAGTAGACCTTCTTACTGTCTGCATCCTTGTTCTTGCCAAAGACGAACGGTTCGTAGGCATAGCGGAAAGCCTGTGTAAACATCGCCATCACCAGCGCCACCTTACTCGTGGCACTGTATATACCCAGCTGCACCAACCCTTCCGAACGGTCGTCGAACAGATAAGGATAAATCATCTTGTCGACCGTCTGGTTCAGGATACCTACCAGCCCAAATATCAATATCGGAAAAGAATAGTTAACCATGCGCTTCATCAGCACCTTGTCCATGTGATAGGATACCCCACGCAGTTCCGGTATGAAAAAAAACATCTGCAAGGCCGACATAATCAGGTTGGACACGAAAATGTAACCCACCAGATAGTCCGGATTATAAAACCAGTTTACCGTTTCGGGGGCATGAACATTCAGCCACGGACAAACGAGCAGGAAAAAGAGGTTCAGCAGAATGTTTCCCACAATGTTCAGCAACTTGATGGAAGCGAACTTGATAGGGCGTTTCTTATAACGCAGATACGCAAAAGGTATGCACTGGAAAGAATCGAGTGCCACCACACACACCATCATGGCAATATAGTCCGGATGATCCGGGTATTCCAGCAAGGCAGAAAGCGGATGTAGGAAAGCCATGCACAGCACAACAAACAGCAACGAAAGTCCTCCCACAAACAGCAGGGAGTTGGCATACACCTTCCCGGCATCCTCGTCCGACTTGTTGGCGAAACGGAAGAATCCTGTCTCCATACCAAAAGTCAGCAACACCAGAATCAGTGCCGTATAAGCATATACATTCGATACCACTCCATAGCCTCCGGAGGCGGCAGGCAACACAGCCGTATAGAGAGGTACCAGCAAATAATTCAAAAAACGTCCTACGATACTGCTCAATCCATAAATGGCAGTATCCTTTGCCAAAGATTTTATTCCGGCCATATTCTTCTATTAATCAAACAGTGTTTTCTCACTGCTGTATTTACTTTTTCCTAAATGTTTATATGCCAGTTCGGTCACTTCACGGCCTCGGGGTGTACGTTTCAGGAATCCTTCTTTTATCAGGAAGGGTTCATACACTTCTTCCAACGTACCGGGGTCTTCTCCCAAGGCAGTGGCAATGGTTGTCAGCCCCACCGGTCCTCCCTTGAACTTATCGATGAGCGTACACAGAATCTTGTTGTCTATTTCATCCAGTCCATACTGGTCGATGTTCAAGGCTTCCAGTGCAAAACGGGCAATCTCCACGTCAATCCGTCCCGAACCTTTCACCTGCGCGAAGTCGCGCACACGCCTCAACAGGGCATTGGCAATACGCGGGGTTCCCCGGCTGCGTGAAGCAATCTCTCCCGCCGCATCCACGTCGCAAGGCACATCCAGAATACGTGCCGAACGCAGGATGATGCGCGTCAGAATGGAATCGTCGTAATATTCCAGATGGAGGTTGATACCAAAACGGGCACGAAGCGGAGCTGTCAGCAGTCCACTGCGGGTCGTGGCTCCCACCAGGGTGAACGGGTTCAGGTCTATCTGGATGCTACGGGCCGAAGGGCCTTTGTCAATCATGATGTCGATGCGGTAGTCCTCCATAGCCGAGTACAGGTACTCCTCCACTACCGGGCTCAACCGGTGAATCTCATCAATAAACAACACGTCGTTAGGCTCCAGGCTGGTCAGTACCCCGGCCAAATCACCCGGCTTGTCGAGTACCGGACCTGAAGTGACCTTGAAGCCCACCCCCAGTTCGTTGGCAATAATGTTACTCAATGTGGTTTTTCCCAGTCCGGGAGGGCCGTGAAGTAATACGTGGTCGAGTGCTTCCGCCCGAAGCCGTGCCGCTTTTACAAAGATGCGCAGATTGTCCACCACCTTGTCCTGCCCGCTGAAGTCCTCAAACTGGAGCGGACGAAGGGCGTTTTCAAAGTCACGCTCCTTTCCGGTTGGTTTGTAATCGCGTATATCAAACTGTTCTTCCATAAATTCGTCTAAAAGTCTGGTCACAAAAGTACGAATAAAAGAAGAATCCCCGATGAAGAATCCCGAATTTCGTTTATATATTGTATTTTTGTCTACTACAAAAATTGACAGATTGAACTTATGACATCAACCACTACCCCACTGAATGGAAACCGACTGATTTTTTTCTCCCCCACCCACACCTCGGCTCAAATCGCACGGGCCATCGGGGAAGGTATCGGAATGGGAAGAAGAATGGAAACCGACCTGACCTTGAATGAATCTTACTCTCCAATCGAGTTGGAAGGAGAATTGTGCGTCATTGTAACCCCTGTGTACGGAGGACGTGTTCCCGCTCTCGCACTTCAACGCTTGCAACGTCTTAAAGGGAACGGAGCTCCTGCGATTCTCGGGGTCGTATATGGCAACCGGGATTATGAAGACGCTTTATTGGAACTCCGGGATACAGCCATCCAACTAGGCTTTGTGCCTCTCACTGCTGGAGCCTTTATTGGAGAGCATAGTTACAGCACACCTGAACTGCCCATCGCTGCCGGACGACCGGATACGGACGACTTGCTACAGGCCCGCGAATTTGGGAAAGCCAGCCTAAAGAAATGGAACCACCTGCACACAACCGACACTCCAATTCCCGAACTGACCGTCAAAGGGAACTTTCCCTATAAATCATGGACTCCGGGTACCCCTGCATGCCCCACTTGTACAGAGAGCTGTTTCGCCTGTGGAGAATGTATCGAGGTCTGCCCCACCCATGCCATTCATTTCAATGCAGACCAGACTGCCATTGAAACGGACATCTATAAATGCATCAAATGTTGTGCCTGCGTGAAATGCTGTCCGAACGAGGCCCGTAAGTTCAGTACCCCGTTTGCGGCCATCCTCCACGAAAAGTGCAGTGCCCGCCGTCAACCGGAATTGTTTTTCTAATCTCAACCCAGCGTTTACATGAAAGAAAGAGAAAAAAGAGTTTTGGTCGGCATGAGTGGAGGCATCGACAGTTCGGCTGCCTGCATCATGCTACAGGAGCAAGGATATGAAGTAGTAGGCGTGACCATGCGTACCTGGGACGTCGCGTCTCATTTTACCCCCGGCAACGACCAGCCCAATGAAGTGATTGAAGCACAACAACTGGCTGCCCGCCTAGGTATCGAACACCACGTGGCCGATGTGCGGACCGAGTTCCGCCAAGTCATTGTGCAGTATTTCATCGATGAATACATGCGGGGGCGTACCCCCAACCCTTGTGTGATGTGCAATCCCTTGTTCAAGGAACGGATTCTCTGTGAATGGGCAGACCGGTGCAATTGTGCCTGGATTGCCACGGGACACTACTGCCAGTTGAAAGATATCAATGGTTATCGCTACATCCTGACCGGCGACGACCCCCTGAAAGACCAGTCGTATTTTCTATGGAAACTGCCACAAGAGATTTTGAAACGGATGATGTTCCCTCTTGGCGGCATGACGAAAGCCAGCGTACGCGATTACCTCGCCTCAAAAGGTTTCGAGGCCAAAGCCCGTGGAGGAGAAAGCATGGAAATCTGCTTCATTGAAAAAGACTACCGGGAATTTCTGAAAGAACATTGTCCTGATATTGACGAGAAAATCGGTCCGGGATGGTTTGTCGACAGCAAAGGGCTGAAACTGGGACAGCACAAAGGTTTCGCCTACTACACTATCGGACAGCGGAAAGGATTGGAAATCGCCTTGGGCAAACCGGCCTACGTATTGAAAATCAATCCGGCCAAAAACACAGTCATGCTGGGAGATGCCGACCAGCTTAAAACCCAGTATATGCTGGTAGAGGACTATAACGTGGCCAGTTTGGACGAGTTGCTCAGTTGTAAGGACTTGGCTGTACGCATCCGCTACCGCAGCCGGTCGATTCCTTGCCAGGTGATTCTGCTGGAGAACGGGCAACTGTTGGTCCGCTTCCAACAAGAGGCTTCTGCCATCACCCCCGGTCAGTCGGCTGTGTTCTACGAAGGCAACCGGGTATTGGGTGGCGGATTCATCGCTTTCCAGCAAGCCATCAAAAAGATAGGTGCCGAGAACGAAGCGAAGTTCCCGAAATAAATCACTCCTATACCTAAAAAACGTGAGTTCGATATAAAATTAGAAAATAGACAGTTGTCCGTCATTGACAAAGTTTACATCAATGGCGGGCTTCTTTTCAAAAAAGCAATATGCTGCTATAGCCGACAAAGAG
>NZ_JAOQJI010000057.1:0-19989 GCF_025567125.1 Phocaeicola fibrisolvens
TGAAAAATCTGACATGGCAAAATCCTGAGCAACTTTTTGTTGCTCAGGTACTTAAAAAGTTATATTTGTAATAGTGTTGCGGAATTAAGGATATAGATCCCATAAAATGATCAAGGAAGGTCTTTGCCACATCAGATGCTCTGCTGCCGTTATTGTAATGATAATAAACCAACTTGACATGCTTTGCAAAGAAAGCCCATAAGTACTTTCTCCTGTAAGCCTTACCTTCCGGTGTTTCAACTCCAACGAGTTCGGTAGTCTCATCAACCATAAGGTATTTTGCCTGTTGTACAAACTTCTTGAAGACATCTTCCATAAACTCCCTAAGCCTGGAGATTCCGTTGTGGATATAGCTGTTCAGCGTGGTATTGCTTATATGGATGCCTTCTCTTGCAAGCAGTCTTATCTGTCTGTTCTCAGGCATGCTGAAGTCATATTTCAGACAAAGCAGACGGGCAAGCAGTTCAGGAGAGAAGATTCCTCCAAGGTTTTTCAAGGGATGCTCCATCGTGTTAGTGAAAGTGCCGTCTGCAAGCTTTACCCTTGCCACCTTGTACACATGTTCCACGTTATGGGCACGCACATGTTCTATAAACCTGTATTCCCACACATCAGCCATTCCGTTGCGGTTCATAAGCCTTGCACCATCCGGGAGTTGGTAATAGTCTTCTATTTCATGTACCACTACCTTGTCCACCTTCAGCCTGGTCTTTTCCGCACGTGGTGCGGTTTCCTTTCTTCTTGAAGGCTTGCTGTTCTGTGCTGTTGCGTTATCGGAAGAGGTATTGCCACCAGCTTCGTTACCATTGGCCTTATTATCATCATCACCTTTCTTGTCAGAACCGTCATATTCGGACTTCTCCATTGCAGACTTGTCAATGTTACGGTTGTTCAACAGCCTTCTTTGCTCAGATGTACGGCCGAAACGGTGTTTCCTGCTGTCTTCAAGCTGAAGTCTGAGATTGGATATCTCGTTTGCAAGCATCATGTTCACCTCGTCTTTTGCTTCAAGCTGCTTCCTCATAAGTTCCATTTCTTTCCTGTAATGTTCAACCGTGGTTGATTGCTTTTCGAGGGATTCTTTGAGGTCATTGATTGTATCAATCAGAGTTTTTGAGTTCTCCTTGTTGGATTTTTCAATAGACTCAAGCCTCGCAATCAGTTCTTTATTCTGTTTGCGAAGCCCTGCTTTTTCCTCATTCGCCAGACCCAGCTGGCAGCAAAGTAACTCGTATGCTCTTTCATCAATCATGATATAAAGGTACGAAAAATCAGGCAGTTACGCAAACTTTTTATCGATTATTTTTGTATTATTCCATTGTAAATCAACGCCTTATTATTCATTCTTTAGGAGTTACATACATTCTGTCGACTACGATACTTTCCGTCAGGTAAGCCATGTCAGACCACTGTATCCGGTAGCATTTTGACACCTCGTCAAACACAGGTTTCTTGAACTTTCCCATGACAGGACGTTTCTCGTAAAGCACATAAAAACCGCGTTCGTAATGAAGTATCTTGACGACCTTCCGGTTACGGGACATGAACATATATACATTGGACGCATCACTAGGGTCAAGTGACATCTCTTGCCTTATACTTTCACACAAACGGAAGATGCCTTTCCGTAAATCCACATTACCGTTGAACAGGTAATAGTTCAGGTTAGCACTCAGTCCAAGCATATCATCCTATCATTTTATTAAGCAACAGACTCAGATCAAGAACGCTGGTGTTTCTCAGAAACAGTGTCGCTCCAGACGCCAGTTGTAACTTAACCCATTTTATTGGTGGTTCGCCTTCAGGCTGTTTCACCTCCATCTTTACAGTCGGACTGTTGCAAGGCTTGCCGGTTATCTGGACTTTAGCAACCTTGGGCTGATCAACCAGAACTGTCTTGCCTAACTTCTCGCTCCAAAGCTGATGACGTTGCCAGTTCATGAACTTGTCGTAGTTTACTCCATAATCCGCACAGAACTCGCGAAGATCCTTGGTCTCGCTGCATAACTGGTAGAGGTCATATACCTCCTGATAGTTTACTTTTTCTTTCGCCATAATCATTGTTGTTATTTGGTTATGGCGCAAAGGTAGGTTTGTGAATAATGTGCGTCAAGGCGGAAAATAGAATGCTTACGATGGAGCATACACACCTGAAGATAAAATCCTACAAAGCCCATTTACCCCGGTAAATGAGAAAATGGGCTTTCATCACTTTTGTAACCTGTCTAACAGGAGCGTTCGTACCACCTCATAGCCTTCCTGCGGATTGAACTCTTCATCCGGCCGAAGCAACTGCATGGTATCACCCAAGAACTCATCATCCTGCATTTTGTCTTCCATATTGATAATAAATTCTTTGTAAGTAGGAATGTGGTCAACCACAAATTCCATATACTTCTGAT
Source organism: Phocaeicola fibrisolvens (assembly GCF_025567125.1). NCBI lineage: Bacteria > Pseudomonadati > Bacteroidota > Bacteroidia > Bacteroidales > Bacteroidaceae > Phocaeicola > Phocaeicola fibrisolvens. Next base: position 2,403 of record NZ_JAOQJI010000057.1, read on the forward strand.
AGCAAGCCAGCACGTTGTCTATGTTGATGTCTGATGTGGTCAAGGCCTTGTACAAATCATACAAATCACGTCCTTTTCTCCGTTGGTACAAGGCACGCAGTTTTGTACCTACCAGTTCATCCAACTGGTAAGTCAGGACATCGCATTTTCCGTTATACCATTTGTTGACCACTGAAAATGGCATACGTTGCATAGGCAGTACACTGAAATGTTCCTTGCAGTTGATTTCCACTTTCAGATGAATCGGGACCACTGGTATGGATTCTGATTCCAGCCTGAAAATCAAAGTGTTGTTGTGCTTTTTCTGCTTCACTTTCGGCTCCCCGAGAAAAGCGAGTGTATCTCTTATATGGTCATAGGTCTCTTTGATCGGTTCTGCATTAATCTGTACCAAGTCAATATCTTCACTGTACCTGGGTTGGGGCGAGAGAAACAACTTGTGTAATGCGGTCCCTCCGCGAAAAGCCAGATGGGAAGCAAGATATTCATCCTTGTATATCTCAGTCAAGGCTCTGCATATCAGCAGATCCTGTTCGACCTGTTCGGACTCTGTCCATGGAACATGTTCGCTCCATTCTCTGATTGCAAATTCCGGTATCATTCGTCTATTTCTATTTCCTGGTTAATGATTACTTTCCATTTCTTGTCAACCTCACAACCCTCTGTCGGTTTGTTTATCTTAAACGGTATCTTTCTAAATCTCAGTCCTGCAACCTCCATTTTGGAATATAAGGTTTCCGCCAAATCCGCTCTTTCCAATACATGTTCCAGAATATAACCCAGACGTTGAAAGACCGGTATGGCCGATGTCTTGAAAAAGGAATCATCGAGGCTGTCCAGATTCATTGTCTCAGCCAATTCATTCAACACGGTGCAGACGCGATTCAGACCACCTACACTTTTTTCGTTTTCCACCAGGTCAACAGCTGTCAGTTCAGGACAAGAAACATTGATGTAACCTGTCTGCGTCTTGTGCTTCCTTACAAATTCCATACTTATTTCCTTCTTGGAAAAGAACAATATGGATGTTCCGCTCTTTGAAGTATTCCTCATGCTCGGTTGTTCCACCATGAGGGAAAATGTCTGTACTCTTTGATGTGACGCGCCATAAAATGAAGCCGCATTCAAAAGAGCAACATAATATCTTTTCCCAAGATAGGACATCAGCTGATCCATATAGAAAACAGGCGGAATTACGCCTTTTAACGAATATTCCACAGGCATAATGACATAAAAATTACGCCAGGGAGAAACAATCTTCGCTTTGGCGGCCAAACGGTACAATGCGGTTTTGATATATACCTTACCCGCTGAAGGGAATTGCTTTTCTATATCCTCTTTAGTGAAGGTGTAATATCCCCTTACTTCCCGGCTTTCAATCCAATCTGACAAAGTTTCTATATGCTTCTTCATAACTTAGTTGCAATGACATTGCAAAAGTAGTCATTTTTTGACTACTTACGCAGATTTATTGCATTTTTTGTGTTGAAAGGGAATTTTTCTCCATATTTCTATAAAATGGCATCATAAGCCACGCTTCACTTGATAAGTCCCTTCAGAGAAGTTAACTCGGAGGGCGAATACCTCCACGTTCAAGCCTCCGGTTTTCGGGACACAAAATTCCCTGCGGTAATTTTCCGCCCAAAAAAACGCTCCGGTATTGCCGTCCGAGTTAGGGAAAGGACCGGGACTTAGCAAGCGAAGCGACCTACGACGCATAGATACAGGTCAAAATAAAAAAGAATCCGACGGGAGAACCATGCTCCCGTATGCCATCCCAATGGATTACGCCATCCGGTTATTCCCGTAAACAGAATTCCGCTTCCTGTCACAAAAGGACACATCAAGGGGGACAAAAGCAGCTCGCTCCCAACTCTGCATAATTACAGTTTTTCCTTTTCTTCCGTGCGGCTGCGTGTACCGCCATACCCTTGTCTGTCCGGCCTGTTCCACCCTTTCCTTTGCCGTCTTTCGTTTTTTCTCCTTTTCCTGCCATTTTACCCCGTTTTTTCACTCCGTTTTCTCCGGCCTGCGGTGTAATGTGATGACACATGGTGTAATATATATCCTAACACATTGCAAATCAATTATTTATCAATTTTTCTCCTATATATTTGCGGTGACAACATGAGTTATCAACACTAAAAATCAAAAATTATGGCAAAGAAAAATGCAAGGGAAGAACCCCCGAAACCGCAGGTCTCCGAAAACGAGCAGATGAGTGACATCGTGTTCATCCTCGACAAGATGGAACTGATTCTGGAAGCGGTGTCGCAAATCGGACAGGACGGAAAATTCAACACGGTAGCCGCCGACAGGCAGAACCGGAACTCCTTCCTGAAGATTGACCGCTATGCAGACGCCTTCGAGAACTTCATTAAGAACTTCTGGAGCCAGCTGAAAGACCCGACACGTTTCGGAATCCTCTCCGTCAAGGAAGACAGGCTGGACGACCCTGCCGTACAGCAGGCCATCGAGGACATCGCCGCAGGAAAAAAGACAAAAGCCGTGGAGGAATTTCTCAAGCAGTACGAGATTGTTCCGCGCAACAAGGAAAACCAAAGTATCAACCAAAAAAATCAAGAAGAAATGGCAAAGAAAAATGAAACCCAGCAGCAGGCTGCCGCAGCTGACAGCCAGCCGCAGACCCAGTCCCCACAGTACCGTTACAACGAGTCCATGATCAACTGGGAACAGCTCAAGAATTTTGGAATCTCCCGTGAATACCTCCAGGAACGCGGACTGCTCGAACAGATGCTCAAGGGATACAAGACCAACCAGGTAGTACCCATCAGCATGAACTTCGGCTCGGCCGTACTGAGAACGGACGCACGTCTGTCATTCCAGCAGTCCATGGCAGGCGAAGTGGTGCTCGGCATCCACGGTATCCGGCAGAAACCCGACCTTGACCGACCGTATTTCGGACATATCTTCTCCGACGAGGACAAGAAGAACCTGCTCGAAACGGGCAACATGGGACGTGTCGTGGAACTGAAAGGACGCAACGGGGAATATATCCCTTCCTTCATCAGCATCGACAAGCTGACCAACGAGGTGGTCGCCATGAAAGCGGAGAATGCCTTCATCCCGAGGGAAATCAAGGGCGTGGAACTGACAGAGCAGGAGCAGAATGACCTGCGTGAAGGCAAGAAGGTCTATGTCGAGGGCATGATCGCCAAGTCCGGCAACGAGTTCAACGCCTTCATTCAGGTAAATGCCGAACGCAGGGGTGTCGAGTTCATTTTCGAGAACGACAAGCTCTTCAACCGCCAGACACTCGGGGGCGTGGAACTGACACAGAAACAGATTGAAGACCTGAACGCCGGGAAAGCCATCTTCGTGGAGGGCATGCAGCGCAAGGACGGCGAGGTGTTCTCCTCCTACGTGAAGCTGGACGAGGCGACAGGCCGTCCGTCATACACCCGCTACAACCCGGACTCCCCGGAGGGCGCACGTGAAATCTATATCCCCAACGAAATCAACGGGGTGAAGATTACGGCGGAGGAACAGCAGCAGCTCCGTGACGGCAAGGTGATTTTCCTCAACGACATGGTGAATCGCAAGGGAGAGGAATTCTCCTCCTTCATCAAGGCCGATTTGGAAACGGGACGCCTGAGCTACTCCCGTACGCCGGACGGTTTCGAGCAGCGCGAGGATTTCAAGATTCCAACCAAGGTATGGGACGTGGAACTGACCAGACAGCAGCGTGCGGACCTGCAGAGCGGAAAGGCCGTGCTGGTGGAAGGCATAAAGGGATATGACGGGAAGACCATCTCGCAGTACGTCAAGGCGAACTTCAACCAGGGGCGTCTGGACTTCTACAACGAGAATCCTGACCGCAAGCGTGACGCCTCGCAGCGAAACGTGGTGGCCAACAGCCAGCGACAGGAACAGGGAAACCGCAAGTCAAAAGGTGCGAGCATTGCCTGATGGCAGGTTACTGAAAAATGAATGTTGAATCAAAAAAAGAAAGAAATATGAAAAAGGAAAACGGAAACGACATGCCTTTCAAGGCTGATGAAGTGAACTGGGACGAACTCTCCGGTATCGGTATCATGAAGGACGAGCTGGAACTCTCCGGCGAAATGGACACCCTCCTCAGGGGAGAGAAAACGAAAGTGATGTCCCTGAGCCTCGTGCTCCTCGGCGTGGACGTGGTGATGGACGCCACCCTGCAGCTGGTCCGCAAGGGCGAGGCACCGCTGCTGGAAATCCAGGGAGTGACACCGCTGGGCAGATAGCCTGAGAGCAATTATCAAGTAAACCGATGTCTTACCGCCGTTTCCTGTCTTCCGCACGGAAAACGGGAAACGGCTTAATTTTTATCCTAACAATATGATAGCAATCATCGCAGAAAAGCCGAGTGTAGGCATGGACATAGCCCGTGTAGTCGGGGCTGATACAAGAAATGACGGCTACTGTTCCGGCAACGGATATATGGTAACATGGGCACTGGGACACCTCGTGTCGCTGGCCATGCCGGACACTTACGGTTACACGAAAACAGCGGCGGAGGACCTGCCGATGCTGCCGGACCCGTTCCGCCTGGTCTCCCGACAGGTGCGCACGGACAGGGGAATGGTCACGGACATCGCCGCCTCGAAACAGCTGAAAGTCATAGAAAGCGTGTTCAACCGCTGTGACAGCATCATCGTGGCTACCGATGCCGGTCGCGAAGGGGAACTTATCTTCCGCTGGATATATGCCCTCCTGGACTGCAAGAAACCGTTCCGCCGCCTGTGGATCTCCTCGCTGACCGACGAGGCCATACGGAAAGGTCTGGAGGAACTGAAGGACGGCTCGGAATACGACAGCCTGTACGCCGCAGCGGACAGCCGCGCCAAGGCGGACTGGCTGGTGGGCATGAACGCCAGCCGGGCCCTGGCCATCGTCTCCGGCTCGTCCAACAACTCAATCGGCCGTGTGCAGACGCCGACGCTCGCCATGATATGCAGCCGCTACAAGGAGAACCGCAGTTTCGTATCCACACCATACTGGCAGCTGCATGTCACCCTCAATGGAGGCACGTCACACCGCCGCTTCTTCCATCCCGCGACCTTTGACGACAGGCAGAAGGCGGAAGCCGCCTACCGCAGTCTCTCTCCCGATTCTTCGGCGACGGTCACGAAGGTGGAGCGCAGGAAAACCCTGCAACAGCCGCCGTTGCTCTACGACCTGACGGCACTCCAGAAGGACTGCAACGTGCACCTCGACCTGCCCGCGGCAAAGACGCTGGACATCGCCCAGTCGCTCTACGAGAAGAAGCTCATTTCCTACCCGAGAACGGGAAGCCGCTACATCCCGCACGACGTGATGGCCTGTGTGCCCGGTCTGCTGGAAAGGATTATGGCCATGCCCGGATTCGCCACAAGTGCCGGAATCCTTGACTTTGCGCGTCTCAACACCCGCAGCGTGGACGACAGGAAAGTGACGGACCACCATGCCCTCATCACGACCGGCATCGCACCCGAAGGGCTTTCCGAGGCGGAGGAGGCCGTCTATACGCTGATAGCCGGACGTATGCTGGAGGCGTTCTCGCCCTACTGCGAGAAGGAAATGCTGCTCATGGAGTGCCGTCTGGAGGGGATGGACTTCCGCTCGAAGGGTTCTACCGTGGTCAGCCCGGGATGGCGCGGCATCTTTGGCCGGAAAGAGGACCGGGAGGATGACGAGCCGGAAACCGACGAGGGTACGGCCGTATTTGCCGAAGGGGACACGGTTCCGGTTTCAGGATTCGGACTGGCCCAGAAGAAGACCGTGCCCAGACCGCTCTATACCGAAGCCACGCTGCTGGCGGCCATGGAGACCTGCGGCAGGGAGATAGCCGACGAACAGGCACGCGAGGCCGTGAAGGAGCTGGGCATCGGCACGCCCGCCACAAGAGCCGCCATCATCACCACACTGTTCAAACGTGACTATATCGCCCGCTCCGGCAAGAGCATCGTCCCCACGGAAAAGGGACTCCATATCTACGATGCGGTGAAGGACATGCTCGTGGCGGATGTTTCCCTGACAGGAAGCTGGGAGAAAACCCTGCTCCAGATAGAGCGGCACACGCTCGGACCGGACACGTTCATGGCATCCATCACGGACTACACCCGCAAGGCTACCCGTGAAATCCTGAACCTCAGCCTTCCGGCAGCAGCCGCCCGCACATTCACCTGTCCCAAATGCAAGACCGGACACATCATCGTCAGGGAGAAGAGTGCCCGCTGTGACAATAAAGGGTGCGGACTGACCGTGTACCGCAGATTCCTGAACAAGGAACTGACGGACCAGCATCTGGAACAGCTTTTCTCTTCCGGTTCCACACGGCTCATCAAGGGATTCAAGGGAAAGAAGGGTGTGGCCTTCGACGCTTCGGTCACCTTTGACGCCGGGTTCACCCTGACACTCTCGTTCCCCAAAAACGGGAACGGCAGGAAAAGGAAATGATGAAGCCATCCCGATTCGCGGGGCAAAGGTCGCAGCCCGCCCGTTTCCACCGGCAAGGTCGGGCCTGACGGTTTCTGGGAAAAATCATCCTCGCCCGAGGCTCCGGTATTTTTCCCGAAAACCTTGCCTGTGGAGGCGGACTGCAAGAAAGCCCCTGAAACCGGGAATGGCATTCCCGCCAAACAAATGAAGATTATGAAAGCAAAAGAACGTATCAGAAAGATAGCGGACAGCAGATGGGCAAGGACACTCGCGCTGGCCGTAACAGCAGCCATCATATTCAGCTGGCTCTATTCCCACGGCATATCGCCTGTATGGACCGCCGTGGCCATCATCTGTTTCAGGGGACTCTTCAGGTTCCTCTACCGTGTAGCCTGTTTTCTCGTGGCACTGGCCATCATTCTGTGCATACTGAGTTTTCTGGTCTTCTGAAATCTGACGATATGGAACATGCACGGAATTTATCATTGCAGCATAAGGGAGCTGTCCGGGAGCGGGCGGCTCTTTTTGTATCCGTCACAACCGGAAATGACACGGGAAGAAAAGGAAATGGACTAAAACACAGACATTGGCAAACCGAGAACTACAGGGCAAAGTTGGCAAACGCTTCTTGTCGGACGGCAAGGTCAGGCCGCAAGCGGTTTCGGAAAAAATCATCCTCGCTGCGCTCCGGTATTTTTCCCGAAAACCCTGCCTTTCCGGAAGCATTTGCCGTTGGGCCCTTGTAGTTCAACGGGCTGCCAAAGCCCTGGTATTCACAGTTAAAAATTAAAGAATATGCAACAAGCGATCATCACAAGACAGTCACCAGCCCCGATAGGGATGCCCGTGACAAGAAGACCGAAAGTACACGTCCCGCAACCGGCAATCAAGCTGCCACCGAGAGGGACCACCGGTCCGGTTCACATCTCAAAGCTGCTGAACCCCGTTCTGGAAATATGCAGGCATCCTGACAGGGACAGGCTGCTGGCAGAATTTTTCAGCGAATATTGAAATTTATCGTCTAATCATTTAATATCTGAAACTATGTTTTTTACAGCAATCCACCAGATGATGACGGAAAGCGTGGACCTCACGATCGTCATCCGCAAGACAAACGGACAACTGACCGTTTCCACATTGCCCAAATCGAACGGACTCAAGGACGAGGCCCAGAACCACATCGTGCCGCTGACAGTTACGGGAACGCCGCAGGAACTTGACACCGGATTCCTGCAGGCAGTCACAAGACCGATACAGAAAGCCTGCGGGCTGATCTCCAACATGGCACAGTTCGAGGCTCAGGCGGACAAAGCCGCCGCAAGCAGCAAGGCCGCCAAGGATGCCAAATCCAAGGAAACGAAGGAGGAGCGCGAGAAACGGGAAAAGTACGAGAAACTGATGAAGAAGGCGGAAGAACTGACTGCCGCCAGAAACCACCGGGAAGCCGTCAGCGTGTTTACACAGGCGAAAGCACACGCGAATGCCGCCCAGCTGAAGGAAATCGAGGAGAAGATAAAGGCGGCCGACACGGAAATGAACCGGGGAAGCCTCTTCGACCTGATGGAACAGGAAGCACAGCCGGAACCTTCTGTACAGCAGCAACAGCCGGCATACACACAGGCAACGGAACAGAGAAATCCGCAACCGCAACGTCCGCAACAGCCGGCACCGCAGCAGACATACACGCGGAGACCGTCACAACCGATGCCGGGACAGGCTCAGCCCGCACCGCAGAGACCACAACAGGCATACACGCAGCATCCGCAACAGCCAGGAATATGGCCGTCGCAACAACAGCCGCAGGCAAGACCGCAGATACAGCCGCACGCGCAATATGTCCAGCGGACAGGAGGACAGCAGTCTTCCCAACCTCAATATCCGCCGCAGCCTGAAATTCAGGACTGGCAGGAAGAACGGTTCATGCAGGAGGACGAACAGCAACCGTACCTCTCCGATCAGGAACACCCCGCATACAGTGAGAAGGACTACGAGGAATACATCGATTTCCCGCAGTCCATGCTGGAACCCAAGTATTCACCTTATCAGACAGTTTAAGACATGGCACTCGAAATCAAAGGAATGACACGCTCATTCAAATTCAAGAAAGGAACGGAGTATATAACCCTTCAGGACCCGGATCCGAACATCTCGCCGGACATGGTCATGAGCTACTATTCGAACATGTACCCGGAACTGACGACGGCTACCGTTCACGGACCGGTCATCAGGGAGGACATGACAGAATATGAGTTCAAGACTACTATCGGAACAAAAGGATAAAGGATATGGCAAAGGACAACAGAAAAAAGAAGAAATCATGTGTACCATTGGACGGATATCAGGCGGAACAGCTCGCGAGACTTATCATTGCGGAAACAGAAAGGAAGGTGCATTACGGCACGGAAAGAAAGAAACGGATTGCGGCACCCAGCGGTGCCGTAATTCTTTTCTGAACGCTACGTTCTTGCCGATATCCCCATCGGAACTGTTCACGGACGGTACTGACGGGAAGCCGCACAATCTTATCACGCAGGAAAACTATGAGTACCTGCGTGATTCCTTTTTCAGATATGCACTCCTCATGAAGAAGGAGGCGGTACATACACCGGGACGAACGCCCGGCGAAAGCATTGCCAGACTGCACGAAGAGATGTGTAACCTTGTAGGCAATGACATGAATGTCAACATTGAGCAGGACGAAGAAAGACTCCTGTTCCGTCTCTGGAAATGTCATGAATGGGGAGAACTCACGTTGTATTACTTCCCGACGAAGTTCATGGAAAGGCTCGGACCGGAACTGAGACGCATATCCGTCACCTTCATCCACAACCTGATGCAGGCGAACGGGATAAACACCATACTGGACGAGGATGACATGGACTATGCCCTGACACTGATGTCTGAGGATGATTCGGGTGAAACGGCATCTGACCGGAAAAAGAGGCGGCGGCTCCTGCACTCCTATGAGGAAGGCAGGATACATGCCCTGTTACGCCGGGTGGAACGCAAATCCTATTACAAGAATCTGCCGAAGGCAATCGACCGATATAAGCCGAAGGACGGGTACGAACAGTCACTGCTCTCTGTCATGAAGGAGGGGCTGGAGTTCCTTACACCTGAACACGGCATCATGGAATACGGCTACGATCCCTTCTACGAGGAAGAACCGGACTTTTTGCCCATGTATCTCAGCAAGCAGATCCGGGTCATCTATAACTGCACCGACATGATAACGGAATATCTCACCGACTATTACAACTCCTACAGCCAGGAGACATACGACATCATTCCGGTCACTACCTGTGACTTGTCTCCGGAAACGGAGGAACTGTTCCGCATGGACGACTATCCGGAACGTTTCTTCAAATGGGCGGAAAAATTCATCAACATCACAGTATAAACCAATCTGAAAGCATATGATAGACAGCAACGAACTGACCAGAAAAATCAAGACGCCGCTCAACCCCAGGGCGGCACTGATTGCCTATGCCTCGGAGAATGACAGGAACTTTTTCCTTGAAATCCGTGAAATTGACGACCGGGGAAACATGACGGAAGGAAGACCGGTAACCCTGGAATTCATGAACACGCTCGTGAAGGGATATTCGGAAAGACACAGCACCACTCCATATGGAAAGATACCCGACAACCTGTTGTATTGCGACCCGCGCAAGGGCAGCGAGAGATACGTGTGGTACAACCCTCCGCACAAGAGGATGATGTTCTTCAGCCCCGCGCTCAAAATAGAAAACGCGGAATATTACCTGCCGGGAGTGATCTATGAGGCCGGAGAACACGGAATGAGAATCTATGCCTACAAGGAAAATGTTCCCGGACCGGATACCGTGCTGTACGCCGCGCCCTTCTTCAACGTGACAGGTTCCAGCGTATGTCTGGGAAACGCCAGGATAGAGCTGCCGAAGGACCTGACCTATGAGAAGCTGCTGCAGTACTGGGAAAGGAAATTCTGGCTTACGGAATTCACCCACCTGGGAGGGAACGGGAACCCGACAAGGTCAAACCTCGTGCTGGTGACAAAGGCGGCACGGGACAGGGACTTCAACCTCGACGAACTGAAGCAACTGAACAACATGAAACTTAAAGACATACTGAAATGAAAAGAGTACATTACATCGACAACTATCTCATAAACCCGCAGCATCCGGTAACGGTAAACCTTATCGGAGCGGGAGGAACAGGCTCGCAGGTACTTACCTGCCTGGCCAGACTTGACACGGCACTGAGGGGACTCGGACACCCCGGGCTGTTTATAACCGTGTATGATTCCGACATCGTGACGGAGGCCAACATCGGGCGACAGCTCTTCAGCCCCTCGGACATCGGCCTGAACAAGGCACAGTGTCTTGTCACACGCATGAACAACTTCTTCGGCAACGACTGGAAGGCGGTACCGGACATCTATCCGGCAGCCCTGAAGGACGCTAGACGGGATAATCTGGCCAACATAACGATCACCTGCACGGACAACATAAAGTCACGTATCGACCTGTGGAACATACTGAAAGCCGTGCCGGTATCGGAATACAGAAGCCACGAGACGCCCCTGTACTGGATGGACTTTGGGAATACACAGGACACGGGACAGGTCGTCCTCGGAACCGTACCGAAAAAAATCAGGCAGCCGGAATCCAAGCTGTACGAAACGGTGGAGTCACTGAAAGTGATTACCCGCTACGTGAAATACGCGAAAGTAAAGGAGAAAGACTCGGGACCGAGCTGCTCACTGGCAGAGGCCCTGGAAAAGCAGGACCTGTTCATCAACTCCACATTGGCACAGCTCGGCTGCAACATCCTGTGGAAAATGTTCCGCAACGGCATGATCGAGCATTACGGGCTGTACCTGAACCTTTCTACCTTGAAAATGAATCCGATACCTGTCTGAACGCGGCTTTATGACCTATAACATGTTAAAACTTGTTTGAAATCAAGACAAACATATATTAACTTCATTGCAGTTAGGAACAAATGTATATATTTGTATTTTGGAATATTATACAATAGGACAACGTATTGTCTTGCCGGAACTTCCATAATTCAGGCAAACGAAAACAGGGCCATCCACATTTCCACACGGGACTATAACAGGGGGCCTTATTTTTTCCTGCATCGGAAAATACGGAGAAACAGAAATATGGACTGACTGTAAAAAAAAGAATATGGACAAGATATTGGATACCCGAACCAGAGAATTTTCTGCCGACAGCTGCCGGCAGAAGGGAGAATCATGCGGGCAAACCGTCGCCCGCCAAGGTTATAAAAGGCCGGAGTGCATTCTGTGTACGACTGGATAGCGCATCGGGGTGACATCCAAATTACTCACGTCCCGGAAGACTGCGCCCCACAACCTTTCGGGATTTTTTTATCATAAGGCGTATGAGGAAGCTAAGTGGAATTTCATTGCAGACAAAAATCATAGCTGGTTATCTGATATTGCTGGCAGTCATCGGAAGCATGATTGCCATACTGCTTCATGAGCGCAAAAAAATGCATGACATAGCAAACGGAACCGCAGAAATACGTGAGATCCGGAATGAAGTCAACGCCATACGCCGCCACATTGTCGGAATCGCATTGCTGGGGGAATCCGCCATCGGATGGGACAGCGAGGACTTCTCAGCATACCAGAACAGGCGCCTGCACATAGACAGCCTGCTGGAACGGATGAAAGACAACGGCCTGGATCTGGTAAGCCACGAACAGATAGACACATTGCGACGACTGTTGGAAGAGAAGGAAAGCCGCCTGTATCATCTTACAACGGTTTTTCAGGAGCAGAGGACATCAGACAGCCTGCTCTACAACCATCTCCCCGAGGTCATCGACAAGAGTACCCGTACACGCACGGTCACCCGCCGGAAAAACGGCATAGCAGGTTTCTTTGGCAAGAAGGAAACCGTACAGGTGCCGGCTTCCACGACAGAACTGCGGCAGCTCAACCGCCAGTTGATAACCATGCAGGAAGAGCATGACAGACATATCGGACTCTATATTGACAGTCTGCGTTTGCAAAACCTGAAACTGAACAAAAGACTGAACTCCTTCATCACCGCCCTTGACGAACAGGTCCAGGCCGCTTTCCAAAACCGGGAAACAAGGATTGCGGAGGCAAAGGCACTTTCATTCAAGCTGTTTGCGGCCACCATCATCGTTGCCATTGTCCTGCTGATCATATCCCATCTTGTCATACAGAGGGACATACGGCGCAAGGAACATGACCGCAGCAGACTGGTGGATACGCTCAAACAGAACCGGGAACTGTCCGAAATGAGAAAGCGTATCATCGTAACGCTTTCCCATGACATAAGGGGACCATTGAACGCCATCTGCGGCAGTGCGGAACTGGCCATTGACACCAGGGAAAGAAAACGCCGCAACACTTACCTTGACAACATCATCAAGTCCTCACGCCATATCACAAGGCTTGCCAACAGCCTGCTTGACCTCTCCAGACTGGACGAAGCGAAGGAATCACTGAACAGGATACCTTTCAACCTGAAAGCCTTCGTCGACGACATTAACGAGGAATACACCTGTGCGGCCAATGACAAGGGGCTGGTCTTCAAAACGGAAGCAGAAGGCACCGACATAGTGGTATACGGAGATGCGGACCGTATCCGTCAGGTGGCGGACAACCTGCTGACTAACGCTATCAAGTTCACCCGCAACGGAACAGTCTGTTTCCGGGTAAGCCACAAGGACGTGGTAATGACCATGGAGGTGGAGGACTCGGGCATCGGCATGGACAAGGAAACGATAGAACGCATATTCAGACCGTTTGAACGGGCGGCGCCAGACATTTCGCCGGAAGGCTTCGGGCTCGGCCTTCCGATAACCAAGGGACTTGTGAACCTGCTCGGCGGCAGTATTTCCGTATCGAGCCATGTCGGGGAAGGCAGTCTGTTCCACACGGAAATCCCCCTCGCCATTTCCACTGAACCGGTAAAGAACCACGTCATGCCGACCGTGAAAAGGCTCAGCCTTCCAAAGCGTATCATCCTTGTGGACGACGATCCGATACAACTGCGCATCGTCATGGAGATGCTGGAGCGCAACGGTGTATCATGCCGTACCTGCATCGGGGCGAAGGACGTGGTGGGCGAACTGCGGAAAGAACCCTACGACTTACTGCTGACAGACATCCAGATGCACGGGACCAGCGGTTTTGACTTGCTATATCTCCTGCGTCATTCCAATATCGGAAATTCACGCACCATTCCGGTTGCCGCCATGACTGCCCGCAACGACGTGGACGAAAGCCGCTATACTGAAGCCGGCTTTTCCGGCTGCATACAGAAACCGTTCTCCATGAACGAGCTGCAGGCTTTCCTTTCCTCCATAATGGAAAGGTCGGGCCAGCGGCAGGAACAGAAGGCGGATTTCAATGCCTTAGCCGCAGAGACGGGGGATATGGAATGGATGCTCAATGCTTTCATTGAGGAATCGATCGACAACAGGACGGAACTGAAAAAAGCCCTTGAAAGCATGAAAACGGACACGGAGCGGATGAAAAACACCCTGCACCGCATGTATCCCACCTGGGAACAGCTGGGAGTGGCCTGTGAACTGGAAACATACAGCAGAATCCTACATGACGATACTTCCGATGATCTGACCATCAGTACATATACAGAGACGGTCATCGGAAGAATAGACCGGCTGGTAGGCGATGCGAAGAACCTGCTTTCGGAAATCAGAAAACTTGACTTAAAGAACTATACGGATGAAACACAGAATACTCATAGTTGAAGACAATATCCTGCTGGCCGGACAACAAAAGAAATGGTTTGAGAAATCCGGCTATGAAGCAGTGACGACGATAGACGAACCCGGTGCAAGGCGGCTTCTGAAAAAGGAGCCTTTCGATCTTGTCCTTTCCGATGTCCGTCTTCCGCAGGGGGACGGCATATCGCTGCTCGAATGGATGCAGAGAGAACGGATAGACGTTCCCTTCATCATCATGACCGGATATGCCTCCGTGTCGGATGCCGTCCGTGCCATCAAGATGGGGGCAAAAGACTATCTGGCCAAGCCTGTTCAGATGGATGAACTGCAAAGTCTGATAAAGAACATCCTGCATCCTCGCTCAGTCATATACGGAAAGGACAAGGGCATCCTTCCCAGGAACAGCCGACAGATGAAAGAAGTGGAAAATCTAGCTCGTACGGTCGCTCCATTTGACATTTCCGTACTGATTCTTGGTCCGAACGGTGCCGGCAAGGAATCCGTAGCGCAACGTATCCATTATTCCAGCGAGCGCAGGGAAAAGCCGTTCCTGGCAGTAAACTGCGGGGTCATTCCCAAAGAGCTTGCGCCCTCGCTCTTTTTCGGGCATGTGAAGGGGACGTTTACGGGGGCGGACACAAACCGTGAAGGCTTCTTTGAAACGGCCCGTGGCGGGACCCTGTTCCTTGACGAAGTAGGAACATTGTCCATGGAGGTACAAAGCATGCTCCTGCGTACCTTGCAGGAAGGCAGCTATATCCCTATAGGCAGCAACCGGGAGAAACACTCCGACGTAAGGATAGTGGCGGCAACCAACGAGGACCTTCAGCTGGCCATCAGGGAGAGACGCTTCCGGGAAGACCTCTACCACCGTCTGGGGGAATTTGAAATCGTCCTGCCGGCCCTGCATGAATGCCCGGAGGACATACTTCCGCTTGCCGAACATTTCAGGGAAAAGTTTTCCAGGGAACTCAAACGGCAGACCGACGGATTCAGCCGTGAGGCAGAGCAACAGCTGCTCTCATACGGCTGGCCGGGAAATGTACGGGAATTGCAGAACAAGATCAAACGAGCCGTCCTGCTGTCCAAACAGCCGATAATCGAAACGGCTTGTTTGAACATAAGAATCGAGGATGAGAAAGAGAAAATCTTCCTTTTTCCGGAAAATGAGACACAGGAAAAACAGTCCATCATCAGGGCCTTGAAAATATGCACGGGCAACCGGAAACGGACGGCGGAGATGCTGCACATTGATCCTTCTACGTTGTACAGAAAAATGAAGAAATACGGACTGAACGACAAATAAAGGCAATATAGACCGGAGATGTTTTCCAGTCTGGAATAAAATGCCTACATTTGCATAAGTCTGGCAAAATATGGAATACATACTGCCAGCAGGAACATAAGAAAATACCGACAGGGCTGACAGCCTCGCCGGATATTATACATAAGTCGCAAGACGTCTCGGATGGGAATCTGACAAATTCAAAAATACAGAGGCTTTTGCGTGCAGCTTATGCTATGCCTAATAGCGTGAGCTCATGCAAATTTCTGTATTGGGCTTTGTCAGAGCCTCCATCCGAAATAGCGTGAGCCTCACGCTTTTCATTTGGAGTATCAAGGTATGGCAAAGTTACAGGTTCTGATAGCAATGACATTGAACGGTTTCGTCCCCGCACGGAACGATTCCCTGCTGCAATGGATACAAAACAGCGATGACGGTTTCCCTTACTGGCGGGGCCGGTCCACCCGCATGTTGTATCCGGGCTATCCGCTAGTCGACCTCATCTGTGACAAGGAACAGTCTGCACCCTCTGACATATATCTGGCTGAAATCTATGACGACAGCGGCGCAGAACTGCTGCGGGGACTGTCCCTGTACCGCCTGATAGATGAGATGGTCATTTTTCTTCTTCCGGTAATCAGTTCCGAAACGGTTCCCGTATCAAAACATATCTCCACGGACAAATGGGAACTGGTCAGGACAAAAACATTCAGAAACGGGATCTGCCGCCTTACTTATCGCAAAACATTGCAATAAAAGATTGCACGCTCTTGCATTTGCAATACTTCCATCAGTCTCGTTTTTATGGGGCTGATTTTTTATTTCTCTATTATTCAGCGACTTGCCATGTTTTTATGTGGCAATATGCTCCATTGGTCCATGTTTTGGCCTATATCATAATGAAACCTGTTGCGCAACACGGTGTAAAAAATGGAATTATTACACTAAAAACAGAATTCATTATGATACAGATAGACAGGGAGACATTCCAGATGATGCTCCACCAGATAATGGAACGGTTTGACAGGATAGATGACAGACTGAACCGCATGAACAGGCAGACGGCCGCCCTTGAGGGTGACAAGCTGCTCGACAACCAGGATATGTGCGAACTCCTTGGCGTTACGAAACGCACCCTTGCACGCTACCGCCAGAAGAAGCTCGTCACATACTACATGATTGACGGGCGTACCTACTACAAGGCTTCGGAAGTCCAGGACTTCCTGAACAGGAAGGGGAAGGTGCTGCCGGCGAGAATAAAAAAAGAACTCGGTCTTCAACCCTAATAAAATGACGGTATGGAAATTATATGTATGGAAAAACAGACCTTTGACGAATTGGTTGTCCGTCTCAGCATGATCGAGAAAAAAGTCACCGGTATATGTAGTCAGACCAAAGACGCGGCACTGAAAAAATGGATGGACAATCAGGAGGTATGCGGGATTCTCCGAATATCCAAGAGAACACTTCAGGTATATCGCGAGAAAGGACTGTTGCCTTTCACCCGGATCAAGAACAAGTTCTTCTATAAGCCGGAAGATGTACAAAGCCTGTTGGAATCAAGTTATCACCCACAAAAAAGAAAGCCATGAGTTACGATCTTATAAACAGAAAAGACCCGAGAATTGATACTATTTTCAAAGGGCTGGAAAACATGGAGCGCATGATAGACGCAATACGGACGGCTCCAAGGCCCGCATTCCACGGTGATTATTTCCTCACGGACGAGGAACTTTCAAAACTGTTGAAAGTAAGCCGGCGTACCTTGCAGGAATACCGGACCCTCGGTATGATACCTTACTATCTTGTACAGGGAAAAGCCCTTTACAAAGAGTCAGACATACAAAAAGTTCTTGACGACGCATATAAAAGATGCAGGGAAGAACAGCGATGGGTATGAAGCAAAAGTAAAAGAAACGGCCTCTTTACAAGGTCGTTTCTTTGTTGTCGGACAATTGGTATCCGAATTTCCTTCTCCGTTTCTTGACAATAACCTCTTCTTCGTACAAACCAAAAGTTCGGTCCATTCCGGCTGCTTTCAGCCGTTTCATGTCCTCGTCCACTTTCCTGTCAGTCACTTGTAGGCTCGGCTGTCGGCGCCATGCCACCTTACGGTGGTAGGTTTCCGACAGCCTGCCTCCG
>NZ_JAOQJI010000058.1:0-19890 GCF_025567125.1 Phocaeicola fibrisolvens
CCAAAAGGCATGGACATAGGAAAAACATAAATCATACTCTATGAAAAATGGCAAAACGATGATTATATAACGAAAAAGAGGATGCATCATTTTGACACATCCTCTTTTTTTGTATGAGGTTCTGTAGAACAGTGCTTAGAACTCAAACTTTTCCAGTTTCATGGCAGCCAGTCCTTGGATTTTAGGAACCAGGGTAGTGAAGTGAGCACTCTGTTCGTGGGCAGTCAGTGAGGCTGCATCCTTCCATGTTTCGCAAATCATCAGGACATCCTTGCGGGTGCTGCTCTGAAACAAATCGTATGCCACACAGCCGTTGTCTTTCAGGGATGCGGCTACCAGTTCTTTTGCTGCAGTGACTACTTGGTCGTAGTTCTTTTCTTCTGCTTGGATAAATACGTTTAGTCTGATCATTGTCTCTTGTTTTTAAGTTTAAAAATTACGGCGTAAAGATACCATAAAAAAGAGGATGTGTCAAAATGATGCATCCTCTTTTTCGTTATATGTAAGTTTCCAATTTTAGGGTAGCCCCTTTTAGACGGGTGCCAGCAGGCACCCGTCTAAAAAAGAGTTCACAAATTTAACGATTATTATTTGCATATTGTCATGGGAAGCAGGTTTTCGTAATCCGTTCTTCCCTTTTTTAATTCTCTGAGCAGCCTGCAGAAGTAATCCCTGAAGGAGACTCCTGCCTGTTTGCAGGTTTCTATAAAGGTATTATAGATTGCGGAGTTCTGTATTCCTTTCACGCTTCCGAAGAACAGACTGTTCTTTCGTTGGACAGTGATTGGTCTTATCGCTCTTTCCGCCGCCATATTGTCTATTGAGTATTCTCCGTCATTTCTGTAGGCGAAGATCTGATTCCAGAAGTTCTTCAGATAGTTAAGGGCCTTGCCCATAAGTTCACTTCGGCTCTCATCCGGATTTGCAAGCAGATCATAAAGCTCTGTCCTTATCTTATCAATGATTTCCGTCGTTTCCTTACTGTTTCTTCTGTGGTAAATCTCGTCTGAAGTGAGTTTTTCCCGGCGGTAAGTCTCTTCCATGCCGTATAACTTTGCTATCAGCTCAAGGAAGATTCTTGCCTGCAGACTTCCCTGGTCGTAGGCATACTTGAACTTAGCTCTTGCATGAGCCAGACAACACAAATGCTCAACATCGATAAGTTCATTGTCAAGATACATATATACGTTGTAACCGTCGCTCTGAAGTGATTTGATTTTTGCATCACCAAGAAACTCCTTCAACACGTTTCTGCTCCTGCCTCCATGTTTCTGTACACCTTCATCATCCGTTGTATCCTCATAAAAGAAGATGACTATACGGGCTTTTCTGTTTACCAGACACCACATATAGGTCTTGCGTTTCTTATTGTAAGCGTGGTAACGAAGCCATGTCTCGTCCACATTCACGTTGGCACCGTCCTGAAGGGCAATCTTCTTGAGAGCAGGTATCAGCTTGTTCAGCTGCATGGCACCTTTGTCGGCCCAGTTCAGAAGGTTCTGCACAGAAGTGTTCCAGTCCATATCCGACAGACGGTTCTTTGCCTCCCTGTATGCTGGTCTTGACATCTGGAAGCGGTTGAACATAAGATACGAGAGCATGTTTGCCGTAATGCTTGTACCCGGTACTATCTCGTCATAAAGGCTTGCCCGGACGTCATCCTTCATAGGAAGGAACATGCTTTCAATCCTGCCGTCGGCATGCTTCACCTTGAGCACCTCAAAATGATGTTCCTCAATATAGCTGACGATGTTTCTAATCTTGCGGTAGCTTGATGATATCACTACAGAACCCTCAGGAAGCATTGTATAATCGGACTTGTGTATTATCGGAGTGCCTACACAATCCTTGTTGTATCTCATTCCTTTTCTATACGGTCTTTCCTTGGGAAGAGGAGTGGCCGGAGTATCCTGCGTGTCGCATGATGCGGCAGAGTCTGACTGTGGAACTTCACCAGCCGGAGCAGTGGGAGTTCCGTCAAAGTCATCCTTGTCGTCATGCTTTCCTTTTACGACCTTTTTGCGGTCAATGCCTTTAAGGCTTTTGGAAGAAGCGTAAGTCTGGTTATTCATAAGTGAAAGACGCTCGACAAGGGCGTTATGCTTTTTCTCAAGCTTTTGGTATTCCTTGTCGCGGAGCTTGCATTCAATGGCAGCCTTCTCTGCCTTGCTGTTTGCCTTAAGCAGGGCATCTGTAAGGGAATCAATCTTACGGTTGGCGTCCTTCAGGTCTTTTCCTATTTCATCAAGTCGTGCTATCATTTCATCAAGCTGCTTGCTCTTGTTCTGATTCTCCTCAAACAGGAACAGGGCGAACCTCTTTATCTGCTCATTATCCATACCTTCAAGGGGTGTATGCTCCTTTTCAGGCCTGTTCATCATCTCTTCAAGATGCTTCTGTCTGAGTATGTGTTCTATAAGTTCCTCTGTTTCCATGTTCTCTAAATTTTATGTAAAGATACTCATTTTCAGTGAGATACGCAAATATTTAGAGAACTTTTATTGCTGATATTCAGAGTTATATCATTAAATTCTTATGCTCGTTATTACCGGAGTTTCAAGTATCGTGACCAGGTCTTTCCAGTCTATCTTATACACTGTCACATCGTCCTTACGCTCTATTTTCATGAACTTATAACCCTTAATGAAGGACTTCTCATGAAGGTAGTAGGCATTCCGCTCATAGTGTATCATACGAACCTTACGCTGGTCTTTCGACATAAACATGTAAACGTCTCCGTTCAGCGGATCTCGGTGATACCTGCCGCGGATTATCTCGCATATACGCTGAGCCTTGCATCTCATATCGTGAAGTTCAGGAAGATAATAGAAGTTATGCAGTCCGTTAATACTTAGCATAAGCCCTCCAGTTTCTCCACCAGTGTTTTCAGCCCCTGATAGTCTAAGCCTTTCTTCTGTATGCACAAACCCTCACGGGTTCTAATCGTTACCATGATGCTCCCTTTATGGGGAGATGTACGTTTAGGCTTGCCTTTAGAGTAACATCCTGTTCTTCATTGCCTGCCTGGATCAACTCTTCAGGAATACCTTCCACTTCTACAGGTACAACTTTCTTCTGTGTCTTCTTGAACCAGTCATAGAATGCCGTGTAAGGAATGTTGTTGCTAATACAGAATGAGTTGATGGAAACTCCTTTGGGTTCGCCCTCGGTCTTGTAGAGGAACCACAGTCTTTCAAAATCTTTTTCGCTAAACATAATCTTTCGAGTTTTAAGTTTAGCACGAAGGTAAAGGAAAGGGACATACTAGTCAATACGCCAATTTTGGAAGCTTACCTATAAATGGACTTATATTGGTAATCTGACTCTAACAGATGTAGTTATGGATTGTCAAGTAGCTAATTCAAATAAAAATAAATTGAGTTAAAAGGTGGATTCCTGAGACAACAAAAGAAAAAATAATAATCATTTACAAAAACTTTACAGAATTGAATGTGCTACCGATTTAGCACTAGCTTCAAAATAACTTGTGATAGTGGAAACTACAAAAACTTTGCCCAAGATAAGAATCAAAACTTTGCATCGCTAATGTGCTTGAACTTATTGCGGACCTTGAACCTTGTCATCAAACATCTGTTCCCTTATTGTATCACAAAGCACTATAAATCTCCACGACTTTCAATAAAGAACATGGTGATAACCGTATAAATATTACAGCCTAATAATTTAAACTTTTATCACTATGTTCTTATTTTCTTTAATATCACTAGTAATTCTTACTTTTATACATTTTCTATCTTAATATTTTTTTAATTATAAATGAACTGAAATTCCAATCTGAGGTATAACCATTAGCATATTAAGCTTAGAACGTTTATCAAATGTTTCAACACTATATTCATTATCTTTATGAATATCTTTAAAATGATAATATTCACCCGAGATTGAGATCTTAACTCCCCAATTAACATTAAACTTATATTCAAGACCTAAATTTAGATTAATGCCAAGTCCTGAGCATGGCGCAGAATAGTTTTGAGACGCATTAATAATACCATCACTAAGATAATGAGCATATCCTATTCCTAAGTCAATATTACTTACCATCCCTTTAAATAGAAAGTCTTCATCTATATTTGAAAATTGAGGAGCTACATATAATATTCGAGTTTTTTCATCTATAGATAACCCTTGGTTTTCTATATAAGGTAGATTATGCATATAATGTTTAAAAGTAAAACCATAACCTATACATTTGTTATAATGTATCAAGTCAACTCCATATTGAAAACCACAACTACTTTCGTCAAGATTACTATACCAAGAAGACTCGCCAGTACCTACTCTATTAGGAAAAGCAGAACCAGCATTAACCCTAATTACCCAATCATTTTGAGGGATAATTTCTTCTTCAAAATCATTTGCATAAATCGGGATGAAGCATAGTAAAAATAATATGTAAATAAAACACCTTTTCATAATAGTAAATATTTAAATTATTTATACAGTGTAAGTAAAAATGAAAGAACTTACACTGTATGTTAAATAGGAAATATTATCTTTCTTTCCAAAGTAATCTGCTATTTCCACAGATTGAAATAGCTGCTTTTAATTCCTTGGCATTTGAAAAACCCATTCCATCTATTTGTGATAATATTATATTTGTATATGAAACAATCTGAGAATTATCTGATAAATTTACTATATTTTCTGCATAAGAATCCAAAACATTAACTATAGAATAATAGGATGTATTAATTAGCGAGTTCTTTACAAATGATTCAAAAGATAAATAAGACTGATTTATAGAATTAATTAAAACATTAAATTCCAATGTTGATATAGAAGATGAATACCCCATTCCCTTCAAAGATGAAATAGAACTGGTAACAATTGTAGAATTAGACTTTGAAAAAAGTTGGGGGTCACTCCTATACATATTATAAATCCCCAGATTATGATCTGAACCAATCTTATAAAAGTCTTGACTGGTAGGGAAAACGGCCCATTGACTATTCAATATCCAATCATTTGTGGTTAAACCATTATCATTAGAAAATTGAACAGCGGCAATAATAGAGCATGCTACAGCAGGAACTAAACTACCCTTAAATCCACCACCACGCGTAATTCCCCATAAATATCCATAAGCATCACACTTGATAACATCACGTAACCATCTAAAAAAGCCTCTCAAACTTCGTGTTTCAGCCACTTGGGAATAAGATGGAAATTGCATCACAGACTCATTCATAAACAAGATTAATTCAGAAACTTTCTCATCATTCCCTAAATCAATAACAGCTTCATTTTTAACACTCTGTTCTTCTAATAAACTATCAGAAGAACAAGAAACTAAAGTAAAACCAATAAAACCTGCAAATACTGCAACTTTTAAAAATAGCATAATTTTTTTCATAAGAAAATATTTCTTAGCTAACACCATAAATATACATAATAAATTATAATAAGAAGAAATAAATCTGAATAATTAATCTACTTTAATATGCTGGCTTATAAAATAATTATATTTAATATGAATAAGGACAAATAATATGTTAAAATCACATATCTGGAACATTATCAAGTTTTCATTCCACTTGTTCGAGTCCTTTCACTATATTTTTACAAGCATCTAATGACAGTTTTCATCCTTTACAGCAAAGCCATTTATAGTTTTTATCTTCCACCCCTTCAAAGAGATTTTCACCTCCCATCATTATTTGTGGTAATAATATAGTCAAAACTTCACACATAATGTAATCGCAAATTTTCCGTACATCAGATGACGATACACACCTTATGTAAAACTTATCTTTGTAAAACTTCCTTCATTCTTCTACAATTATCTTTTTTATGTGCAACTATAATTTTTTCTTCCTGTTTATATTCAATCCCCCCTTTTCTACAACATGTGTATCTACCCAATTCTATTTCAGCTTTCTTTTTGTCTGATACGAAGGAGTTGTTCATTTTTTACTGCAAAGTTTGATTGTCTTAGCTCTACATAATCAAGGAACATTTCATTTGCTGTGTAAAATCTTCCTCTATGGCTCTAGAGAGTATTTGATTTTATTATCCAGAAAAAGGCTTTCTGCAAGAGAATATGCTAAAAACACAAGGCCTCCTTCTCTGAAACACTTGTCCCCTTTTTAGGTTTTCCTTCCCCGAAACATAAGTTTCCCTTATCGGAAACATACGTTTCCCAACTGCAAGACGTACGTTTTCCCAAACGAAACCCTAAAAATTTCACGGATGCAACAAAAAGATTGTCCAAGCGGTTTGTTTTCTTCATGCAAACGTCACCTCCTGGCAATCATTCTGTAACATAGAAAACCGACCTTTGGGCAGACTTTTAAAAAGGAGGTTAAAATGGAAACTAATGGAAGCAAATATGTAGTGGAATGTACTCCAGACGGAAAATATTATGCTTATCTGTCCAATCACGAGCAATGCTTTGCCTACGGCGAGACGGAAGAAGAAGCGCTGGAGAACCTGGAAGACGCTGCAGAAGAATTTTATGGTGAAATCAATTCTATTTTCTATATCGAAGACATAGCCTGATACTATTTGAACACATTGTAAAAATAAATTGCCGATATTTAGTCATTTCTCAAAGCCATTTCCGCGGGATGCCGAAATGGCTTTTCTCTTTCCCTTCCCCGCCTGTGGATGAAACAGGTTATTCACCTGACAGTCACACGCTTGTAATATGCTTTCTCTTCCTTTGTGAAGCGTTAAGAAAAACATATATCTATGGAAGATAGACCTTATTACCGAACCATCGTGGTTTCGGATATCCACCTGGGAACCACCCATTCAAAGGTGGATCAAATCAGCGATTTTCTGAGCAGAGTCGATTGCGGACGGCTGATTCTGAACGGTGACATCATCGACGGATGGCACTTGCAGAAATCGGGTATCAGCAAATGGAAGCCGGCACATACGCATTTCTTCAAAATTATCATGAAGATGATGGAAAAGCATGGTACGGAAATCATTTACATCCGCGGAAACCATGATGACTTTCTGGACAACCTTGCCCCGCTGCAATTTGCCAATCTGACCATCACGAAAGATTATATACTGGAAAGCAACGGCAAGCATTATTTCGTGACGCACGGCGATGTGTTCGACAAGGTGACCACCCAGATGAAATGGCTGGCCAAACTCGGCGACATGGGCTATACGCTGCTGCTGTGGCTCAACAGTCAGTACAACCGCTACCGGGTGAAAAAAGGTAAACCTTACTTCTCGCTCTCGCAGGCCATCAAGCAGAAAGTGAAATCGGCCGTGTCTTATATTTCCGACTTTGAAAACGTGCTGGTGGATTTCGCCCGCAGCCGCCAATGTGAAGGAGTGATTTGCGGCCACATCCATCATCCGGAAAACCGCATGATCAATCACATCCATTACCTGAATTCGGGCGACTGGGTGGAAACGATGTCGGCCTTGACGGAAGATGAAAACGGGGTGTGGAAAGTGGTGTACTACACCGAACTGGCACAGCAAGCCGACAGGGAAAAAGAAAATAATGTCATACCTTTCATACCGATTGCCTCATGAGAGTGTTGTTTATTGTACAAGGAGAAGGACGCGGCCATCTCACACAGGCCATATCCATGGAGAAGTTGCTCCGAAGCAACGGACACGAAGTGGTGGAAGTGCTCGTAGGAAAAAGTGAATCCAGAAGACTCCCCGGTTTTTTCAGCCGGAACATCCAGGCACCCATCAAACAGTTCATCAGCCCGAATTTCCTGCCCACACACGCCAACAAACGGGTGAACCTGACCAGAAGTGTGCTATATAATCTCCTGAAACTTCCTGAATATGCGGAAAGTATCTCTTTCATTCATCAACAAATCAAGGAAACAGAGGCCGACCTGGTCCTCAATTTCTATGAACTGCTCACCGGACTGACTTATCTCTTCTTCCGCCCGTCGGTGCCTCAAATCTGTATCGGACATCAGTATCTGTTCCTGCACCCGCAGTTCAAATTACCCAAGAAAAACAGAGGAAGTTTATTTATGCTCAACTTCTTCACCCGGCTGACGGCACTGGGAGCTTCGCAGAAACTGGCCCTCTCCTTCCGGGCCATGCCACAAGACAAACATCAGCATATCAGTGTGGTGCCTCCCCTGTTGCGTCAGGACGTGCTGCAACAAGAAAGCCAGCCGGGCGATTACATCCACGGCTACATGTTGAATGCCGGATTCTCGGAAAACATTCTCCAATGGCATCAGAAGCATCCGGAGGTACCCTTGCGTTTCTTCTGGGACCACTGGGAAGAAGAGCCGGTGAAAAAAGTCGATGACACCCTCTCCTTCTACCAGCTCGACGACACAGAATTCCTGCGTCAGATGGCGGGATGCAAGGCCTATGCCAGCACGGCCGGATTTGAATCCGTGTGCGAAGCCATGTACCTCGGAAAACCTATCCTGATGGTACCAGCTCATATCGAACAGGAATGTAACGCCCTTGATGCACTGCAGAACGGCGCCGGCATCATCGACCGGAATTTCAACCTGAGCAACCTGTTGCGCTTCGCACAGACCTATAAACCCAACCGACTGTTCGGCGAATGGGTAAGGTCGGCCGAATACATCATACTGAATGAAATAGAGCGTTTTGCACCGCAAAATACCCTGCAAGGCATGTACATGGTAGAGGAGTTTGTGTAAAAAATTCTAAAAAATCGTTTTGAAATCATCTTGTAACATAAAATCCTTTTCTTTGCAAAAAAAGTGATTTTATGGTAACAAGAAATAGAAAAAAAGAAAAGCCTTATTTGGAAAGAGACATCAGCTGGATGTACTTTAACCGCAGGATTCTGCAAGAAGCAACCCGTAGTCATGTGCCCTTGCTGGAACGGATGGCATTTCTTGGCATCTATTCCAACAACCTGGATGAGTTTTTCCGGGTAAGAGTGGCTTCTCAGAACCGTATTGCCGAGTGCATGGATAAATCGGCTGTCAAAGAGCGGGAGAAAGCCAAAAAACTGCTTAAACAGATTGGAAAACTGAATGCACGCTATGTAAAAGACTATGAAGAGGCGGTAAGCACGGTTACGCAGGAACTGAAAAAGGAAAATATCTATCTGGTATCCGATTCGGAAGTCACTCCCGAACAGCTGCAGTTTATCCAGTCTTTCTACAAAGAGAAACTGAACGGGTTCATCGTGCCGGTATGGTTCTCGGCCATCAAGCTGCTAGACTGTGAAAACGACGAAAACATTTACCTGGCTGTGAAGGTGAGCAAAAATGGCAGCAAACCCTCCCCGGACTATGCCTTTCTGGAACTTCCGGTCAATATCTGCGGTCGTTTCGTACAGCTGCCCGACCATGATAATAAGAGTTACCTGATGTATCTGGACGATGTCATCCGCTGCTGCCTCCCGTTGGTTTTCGAAGGACTGGGTTACGACAAGTTTGAAGCTTATGCCTTCAAGTTTACCCGCGATGCGGAAATGGAAATCGACAACGACCTGCGTACGGGTACCCTTCAGAAAATCTCCAAAGGGGTAAAGAGCCGCAAAAGAGGCGAACCGCTCCGTGTGATTTACGATAATCACATGCCGAAGGACCTGTTGAAAAGGGTGTTGAAAAAACTCGACCTCGACAGCCTGGATACGGTGATTGAAAGCGGACGCTATCAGAACCACAAGGATTTGATGAAATTCCCCGACTGTGGACACAGCAACCTGAAATATCCGAAATGGCCGCCTATCCTGAAGAAGGAACTCGACGGTCCGGAAAGCCTGTTGAAAAAAATCCAGCAGAAAGACCGTTTCATCCACGTGCCTTACCATAGCTTCGACTCGTTTATCCGGGTGCTGCAGGAAGCAGCCGTGAGCAAACAGGTCACAAGCATCAAAATCACACTCTACCGTCTGGCCAAGGAATCGAAGGTGGTAAAAGCACTTATCGGGGCAGCCCGTAACGGCAAGAAGGTGACCGTGGTCATCGAACTGCTGGCCCGCTTTGACGAGGCTTCCAACATCAACTGGTCGAAGAAGATGCAGGATGCAGGCATCAAAGTGATTTTCGGGGTGGAAGGCCTGAAGGTACACTCCAAGATTACGCACATCGGCATGAAAACCGGGCCGGATATCGCTTGCATCAGCACGGGTAACTTCCACGAAGGAAATGCCCGGATGTACACCGACTGTATGTTGATGACGGCTTACCCGAAACTGGTAAAGGATGTCAATCAGGTATTCGAGTTCATCGAACGTCCTTACACACCAATCCGGTTCAAGGAGCTTCTTGTTTCGCCCAACGAAATGAAGAACAAGTTCATCACCCTCATCAACAACGAAATCAAGAACAAGAAAGCGGGAAAACCTGCGTACATCAAGATAAAAATCAACCACATCACCGACCCGATTATGGTCAACAAACTGTATGAGGCTTCCGAAGCGGGTGTGGACATCGACCTGGTAGTACGTGGCAACTGTTCCCTGATAACCGATATTCCGGACCTCAGTACACACATCCGGATTCACGGTATCATCGACCGCTACCTGGAACATTCGCGTATCTTCATCTTCGCCAACGGAGGAGAAGAGAAAATATTCCTAGGTTCCGCCGACTGGATGCCGCGTAACCTCGACCACCGTATCGAAGTGATTACGCCAGTATATGACCCGGCCATCAAGGGCGAAATGAAACGGATTGTGGAATATGGATTGAAAGATACGTTGCAGGGGCGTGTGGTAGACGGGCTGGGCGACAACCAGTTCTGGAGCGAAGAAGGACAGGAAACTCCTTTCCGTTCACAGGAGGCACTCTACAACTATTATCTGGCCGAAAATTCCGAAGAATAACTTAAATACTATTATTATGGACAATCTCATAAAAAATTGTGAAACTTATTATGGAGCCATTGATATCGGTTCCAATGCGGTGAGATTACTCATCAAGTGTGTAGAGGAAGACGAGCAGGGCAAGGCTTTCTTCTCGAAAGTACTCCTGCTTCGTGTCCCCCTTCGTCTGGGATTCGATGTGTTTGCCATGGGCAAGATTGCCGAGAAAAAGGAAAAGAACATGCTGCGCCTGATGAAGGTGTTCCGCCATCTGATGAAAATCTACGACGTGGAAGACTACCGGGCCTGCGCTACTTCTGCCATGCGGGATGCCAAGAACGGAAAGGCTATCATCAAACGGATTGAAAAGAAGACGGGTATCCGTATCGAAATCATCGACGGACAGGAAGAGGCCCGGATGATTTACAACAACCACATTGAATGTATGGAAGACCGGAATGGAAACTACATGTATGTGGATGTAGGGGGTGGCAGTACGGAAATCAACTTGCTTTCACAGGGCACACTGGTGTGCAGCCGCTCGTACAACATCGGTACGGTCCGTATCCTGAACAATGCCGTGAAAGATACGGAATGGGAACGGTTGAAGACCGACATGCAGGAACTGGCTGCTTCCTATCCCGGCACGAACATCATCGGTTCGGGTGGAAACATCAACAAACTGTACCGCCTGGCAGAAAAAAAAGACAAGAAGAAACAAAGAATCACCGTAGAAGTGTTGCATAAGCTACATGATGAATTGAAAAGTTTGTCCGTAGAGGAACGCATGGAGAAATACCAGCTGAAACCCGACCGGGCAGATGTCATCGTACCGGCAGGAGATATTTTCCTGACCATTGCCGACATCATTCATGCTACTTATATCTATGTGCCTGTCATCGGTCTGGCCGACGGTATCATCGACGGTTTATATGCTAGTCACCTGGAAGAAGCACAACCACTCGCAAAGAAGGTAATTGAAAAGCAAACAGACACTCCAAAAGAAGTGAATAAATAACGTACATAACGACGGATTATGGAAACGGCCCTGCAGGTAATCCACCTGTAGGGCCGCTTTGTTATACACCGGTTTATCCACAACCTGTGAACAACCTGTTATTCCACCAAAACATTCTGTATTTCAAGAATATACATCTTATGAAATCCTCCATGTCCTTCTCCGTACCAACGGCTTATCAACAACTTATCCACAAAGTTATCAGCATCTATAAAATCGGCGTACAGCTTCTTGCACTCCAATATCAAGCGAGCCTGTTCATAAGCAATGTTCCCATTTTCCGTCACATACGGTTTCAAGCCGGAAGCAGCTACTTTATCAATATCCCTACCCGATTGGCTTCCACATATCTTATGTATGTCCCGATGTGCTTCTCCCAGGAAAGACAAGGTCAAAGTATCGCCCTTTTCAATGAACTCGTAAGTATAACGTTCGGGACGGATAAAAATAAACGCCACCGGTTTTCCCCACAGGATACCGGTACCTCCCCAGCTGGCCGTCATCATGTTAAACTTTTCAGGCGTTCCGGCAGTCACCAGCATCCACTCCTTGCCAATGGCATCAAACATATTGTCCTTCAATTCGGACACACTTATTTTCTTCATAATCTCTTTACTTTAAATTTCCACAAAGCTAAGGAAATTCTGGTTCCCGTTTTTCGTTTTTTAAACCGAATTTAAATAGCATCCTAAAAAATATCTTTTTTCATTTCGGGCTTTTAAAGTATCTTTGCAGGAAATATCATGAACTAAAAAAGAAAGGACTGAACCGTGGCAAAAGATACAGAGGTGGTATTGACCCCGATGATGAAACAATATTTTGATTTAAAAGCCAAACACCCGGATGCTATCATGCTCTTCCGGTGTGGAGACTTTTATGAAACTTATTCCGAAGATGCCGTGGCAGCAGCCGAAATTCTGGGAATCACTTTAACAAAACGTGCCAACGGACAAAGCAAGACAGTAGAAATGGCTGGATTTCCTCACCATGCCCTCGATACGTACTTGTCCAAGCTGATTCGTGCCGGACGAAGAGTAGCCATCTGCGACCAGCTGGAAGACCCGAAAACCACGAAAAAACTCGTCAAACGTGGAATTACGGAACTGGTGACTCCCGGTGTGGCCATCAACGACAATGTGTTGTCGTACAAAGAAAACAACTTCCTGGCTGCCGTGTATTTCGGCAAAACAGCCTGCGGTATTTCCTTTCTCGACATATCCACCGGTGAATTCCTCACTTCCGAAGGGCCTACCGATTATATTGACAAACTTCTGAACAACTTCGCACCGAAAGAGGTGCTTTTCGAACGGGGTAAAAAGCCCATGTTCGAAGGAAACTTTGGCAATAAGTTCTTCACGTTCGAACTGGAGGACTGGGTGTTCAATGAAACTTCTGCCCGGGAAAAGTTACTGAAGCACTTCGAAACCAAGAACCTCAAAGGTTTCGGAGTGGAAAATCTACACAATGGTATCATTGCTTCCGGAGCCATTCTTCAGTACCTCGACATGACCCAGCATTACCAGATTGGACACATCACGTCACTCTCCCGTATCGAA
Organism: Phocaeicola fibrisolvens; assembly: GCF_025567125.1. Lineage (NCBI taxonomy): Bacteria > Pseudomonadati > Bacteroidota > Bacteroidia > Bacteroidales > Bacteroidaceae > Phocaeicola > Phocaeicola fibrisolvens. The sequence goes on from NZ_JAOQJI010000058.1 coordinate 13,337, forward strand.
GAAGACCGCTACGTGCGACTGGATAAATTCACCGTACGCAGTCTAGAACTGATTGACAGCATGAACGAAGGGGGTACTTCCCTGCTGGACATCATCGACCATACCATCAGCCCGATGGGAGCCAGAATGCTGAAACGCTGGATTGTCTTCCCTCTAAAAGATATCAAACCCATCAATGAACGGCTGGATGTGGTGGAATTCTTTTTTAAGGAACCGGATTTCAAGGATTTCATCGAAGAGAAACTGCATCTGATAGGCGATTTGGAAAGACTCAGTTCGAAAGCAGCCGTAGGACGTATCTCACCTCGTGAGGTGGTACAGCTGAAAATAGCTCTTCAGGCCATCGAACCAATTAAAAATGCGTGCCTGAACGCCGATAATCCCAGTCTGCGCCGCATTGGCGAGCAACTGAATCTCTGTGCTTCCATCCGCGACAAGATTGCCAAGGAAATTACCAACGACCCTCCCCTGCTGGTCAACAAAGGCGGAGTGATTGCCGACGGTGTCAATGCGGAACTGGATGAACTGCGCAAGATTGCATACTCCGGCAAAGACTACCTCTTGCAAATCCAGCAACGGGAAAGTGAACTGACGGGCATTCCGAGTCTGAAAATCGCTTACAACAACGTATTCGGCTACTATATCGAAGTACGCAATACGCACAAGGACAAAGTACCGGCCGAATGGATACGCAAGCAGACCCTGGTCAATGCGGAACGTTACATCACGCAGGAACTGAAAGAATATGAAGAAAAGATTTTAGGAGCGGAAGACAAGATTCTGATTCTGGAAACCCGATTATATAACGAACTGGTCACTGACTTGGCCGAATTTATCCCGGCCATCCAAATCAATGCCACACAGATAGCCCGGCTGGACTGTCTGCTGTCGTTTGCCAACGTGGCCCGTGCCAATAAGTACATTCGCCCGAATGTGGTGGATGACGATGTACTCGATATCCGTCAGGGACGCCATCCGGTGATTGAAAAACAGCTTCCTCCGGGAGAAAAATACATTGCCAACGATGTGTATCTCGACACGGAAGAGCAGCAGATTATCATCATTACGGGACCGAACATGGCCGGTAAGTCTGCCCTGCTCCGCCAGACAGCCCTGATTACCCTCATGGCACAAATCGGTTGTTTCGTACCTGCCGAGAGTGCCCACATCGGACTGGTGGACAAGATTTTCACCCGTGTGGGAGCCAGCGACAACATTTCCGTGGGCGAATCTACTTTCATGGTCGAGATGAACGAGGCAGCCAATATCCTGAACAACATCTCCCCGCGAAGTCTGGTACTTTTCGACGAACTGGGTAGAGGAACTTCCACCTACGACGGTATTTCCATTGCCTGGGCCATTGTGGAACACATCCATGAGCATAAGAAAGCCCGGGCTCGTACGTTGTTTGCCACCCACTACCACGAACTGAATGATATGGAAGGACAGTTCAAGCGCATCAAGAACTACAACGTATCGGTCAAGGAAGTGGACAATAAGGTGATTTTCCTCCGCAAACTGGAACGCGGCGGAAGTGCACACTCCTTCGGTATCCATGTGGCCAAAATGGCAGGTATGCCGAAATCCATTGTGAAACGTGCCGATGAAATCCTGCATCAGCTGGAAGCAGAAAACCGCCAGGAAGGAATTTCCGCAAAGCCACAACCGGCCAAACAGGCTTCTTCCGACGGAATACAGTTGAGTTTCTTCCAACTGGATGACCCTGTGCTTTGCCAGATTCGCGATGAGATTCTGAACCTGGACGTGAACAACCTCACCCCACTGGAGGCACTGAACAAACTGAATGACATCAAAAAAATAGTAAAAGGAAGATAAACCGTCACGCCTATGTCAACTATTATTTATCCGGCCCCTATCTTCGGCCCTATCCACAGCCGCCGTCTGGGCGTATCGCTTGGTATTAACCTGCTTCCCGCCGACGGCAAATTCTGTACGTTCGACTGCATTTATTGTGAATGCGGATACAACAAGGACTTTCGTCCGAGACAGAAAGTACAAACCCGTGAAGCCGTACGTGAAGCACTCGAAAAACGCCTGGCTGAAATGAAGGAAAACGGTCCGTTTCCTGATGTACTGACCTTTGCCGGCAATGGAGAACCGACAGCCAATCCGTATTTCCCGGAAATCATTGACGACACCTTGGCTTTGCGCGACAAGTATTTTCCCAATGCCAAAGTCAGTGTATTGAGCAACTCTACTTTTATCCACCATCCAAAGGTCTTTGCTGCCCTGAACAAAGTAGACAACAACATTCTGAAACTGGATACGGTAGACCCGGACTATATACAGACCGTCGACCGACCGACCGGAAACTATCAGGTGGAAGATATCATTGAAGGTCTGAAGGCTTTCCACGGCAATCTGATTATCCAGACGATTTTCCTGAAAGGTACTACCGACGAAGGTAAAGATGTGGACAATACCACCGACAAATATGTACTGCCTTGGCTGGAAGCCATCAAGCAGATTCGTCCCCGTCAGGTGATGGTCTATACCATCGACCGGGAAACCCCCGACCGGAAACTCCAGAAAGCCACTCACGAGGAACTGGACCGCATTGTCCGGCTGGTAAAAGAAGTCGGTATCGAAGCCAGTGCTTCTTATTGAAAAAGTACATCTCACCCAAAAAATAACAGCGTGTACGCCTGCTTGAAAAGCATTTGTACACGCTGTCTGTTTATTCATCTATACGTCCTTTTTTCTCACTTCATAAAAGCCGGCACCGGCAGGTGCATGCCCGCCATTGTCAGCCCGTTCTCCCGGGCATATTGCAAGTAATACTTACGGCTCTTTACGGCTCCTTTCTTGTCCATGTCATACTGTGCACAGATTTCCGGATGTGCCAGCTGCAAGGCTGCTCCATGGAACAAATCTCCTATTACCAACAGTTTTCCCACTTGGAACACCGTGTGTCCGGGCGTATGTCCCACCGCATTCATGGCCATTACATTTTCTGGGAGCGTATCCCCGAAAACAAAGAGATGCAAACGGTCCTTGTAAGCCTTCATGGTTTTCTCTACCTGTGCTTTCTGGTCGGCCGGCATCTTCATCCATGCATCGTATTCCAGTTGGGAAGCATACACTTCCGCACGCGGAAAGACCACACTGTCGTTTTTCATCATGCCCCCGATGTGATCTCCATGAAAATGGGTTATGAACAAGTAGTTGATATCTTCCGGATGGATGTGCAAAGCTTTCAAACCATCGAGCAACCGGCTATCGGGCGCCCCCATTCCGGTATCGAAAAGCATGCGCACGCCATCCTTTTCAACCAAGAACGTACTGATAGAAGCCGATATCCCGTTCTGTAACGATAGACTGTCTATCTGTACGTCACTGGCATCCGGAAACAAAGTGCGCGGCATCAGACGCGCCTTGGCATTGTCGCGAATCCAAGTCACTTTCATCCCGTCCAGTGTCAATGTAGCCAACATGCTGTCTTTCTGCATCTGAACCTCGCCGTATGCCACTTTTGTACTGTCTGTATTCATTTCCTTTTCTGCTTTTTGTTTGGATTGTCCGCCGCAACCTACAAACCACATTGCCGCAATCATTACTGCGACATAACTCCACTTACTCTTTTTCATTGTTATCTCATTTTTACGTACAATAAATATCTTCGGCTTTTCCACAAAAATATATATTTGCAAAAAATAATGAAAGACTTGATAGCCGTAAAAACACTATAACGAAAAAAACAACAGCGCATACACTTTCCTGCAAAGGTAGTCTGTACACGCTGTTTCCTTATATATAACTGATGTTAGGGGGTTTCTATAATAATGGATTGATAATCCTGATATTTTGCTTTATAAAGGCTCAATTTGCCCTTAGGAACCATTATTTCCGTAATACTTTCCAAGAAAGGCAGCGAATAATTTCCAATTTCAGGGACCTCATCACCTTCAAATCTAATTCTGTCTAATTTATAATTTGTCCTTAATCCGTAATCTTTGATTCTCCTAACATATTTTGGAAGGATTATCTCTTTCAGCTTAGAACATTCCATAAACACTCCTTCCTGCAATTCAGAAATACTTTGAGGAAGAATAATCTTCGTCAAAGACTCACACCCCTCAAAAGCCGAACTTTCCAGAATACCTCCAGCTACTGTCACCTGCCCTACATAATTCACTTCCTCCAGGTGAGTACAAGCATAAAAAGCTCTATAACCTATTTTTCGGAGATTATTGGGAAGAGTAATCGTCTTCAAAGTTGCGATTTCTCTAAAAGCCTCATTACCGATTTCCTGCAATTCTTCAGGAAATATTACATTTACTAATTGAGTATTCAAAAAAGCCTGAGGAGCTATTTTTTTCAAGGAAGCAGGAAAAGTCACCTTCTTCAATCCTGTATCACGGAACGCACTGGAACCTATTTCCTCTAAATTAACTTTAGAAAGATTTATTTCGGTCAATGCAGAACAATCTTCAAAAGCATGTTCTCCAATTCTTTTCAATGAAGAAGGAAATGTGACAGAAGTCAATTTCTGACTCTTGGCAAAGGCTTGCAGTCCGATGGATTCTAACCCTTCATTCAACACCAAAGATTCAATCTTTGACTCCCCAAAAGCTCCTGGAGCAATACTTTTTACACTTGCCGGCAATACAAGACGAGTCAAAGAAGGGTCTTTCAGCCCCTTCAATACTCCATCCTCAAGAACCAACTTACTTTCATCTGTAGAAAGTCCAGGGTTTTCTGCTATATTTTTACGATCGATTTCAATTCTAAAAGAATGCTTCTTCCCTGCAGTGATAGTACCTCCTCTGCTCCACCAATTATAATTACCTGCATCAATTGCATCAAGAACCACAAACATGAATTCTCTGGAACTTACCCCTGAAAACCACTTTTTGTTTTCCAATATGAAACTTACCTTACCGCTCTTGTCTGTTGTAAGTTCGCATAATGCTTTGGTCGTATGATTTTCCTTAAAAGCCTCATAAGTGGCTTCATCATACATTCTGACAACCTGATTCTCCAGAAGCTCTCCTTTTGAAGTGCATACGGTAATTTCTACTATAGAAGAATCGCTATTCACAGAGGGATTCTCTTTCTTGCATCCTCCAAAAAGCAGGCACATTCCTAATAAAATAAAGGATAAAAATTTAAACATGTCCATTGGGTTATATAAAATTCATAACTAAAAATTCTATCAAATGATGAAGGCGCACTCTCTCTTCTCTAAAAAAGACAATGATTTTTTTCATCTTCCAGCAGATCAAACTCTGCCTTAACAAGGGATTACAAAAATACAACAAGTAATGAATATATATAGAAAAAATATACGATTTGTAGAAATTTTTATGATTTGTTTCGATATTCCTTCAAAGTTGTCTTTTCTCCCAACAACTAACTTTGAAGAAATGAAATTATTTGTTTGAATGCTGAATCAAAATTCTATTTTTTTGGGTAATTGTACAAAACTTCCACATCAAAATGGGAATAAATTACCCATTTTAATATAATACCACCCCGACAAGAAAATCCTAAATAACTGGTAATCTGAAATTTGAAAAAATCCTTTCACTTTGGCATCCCATTTGGACTACAGTCAGTGTAAAACTTATTTACTAACCATTTTAAATTAAAAGCAATATGAAAAAGTTATTTGTAGCAGTAGCATTGGTAATGGGATTAGGAACTTCAGTAGTATTTGCTGAAAACTTTCACACAAACGTAGACAGCGTAGCCCTTATCAACGAATTCAAACCAATTGACGTAAAAGATCTTCCGCAGGCCGTACAGGATGCCATTGCAAAAGGCTATGCAGAATGGACTCTCAAAGAAGCATACATGGAAGAAACAGACGGAGTGAAAACCTACAAGGTAGTATTAGTCGACCAGGAAGAAAACACCGCTACTCTGGTATACAATGAAAAAGGCGAAGTACTCGAATAAGCAACCTGAATAAGCATTAACTGTATTTTGAGTTCTGAAGGATACCTGTTGTGGTGAATCACCAGGTATCCTTTTTTATATCCTTACTTCCACAACATCACCATGCTGCCGCAAGTAATCAGTATGGCTCCGACAATAACTCGAAGACTGACAGGCTCTCTCAAAAACAGAAAAGACAGACAAATTGTAATCACTACGCTAAGTTTGTCAATAGGGGCTACACGCGACACATCTCCTGCCTGCAAAGCCTTAAAATAAAACAACCATGACAATCCGGTAGCTGCACCAGATAAAATCAGAAACAACCAGGTATGCGCATCTACCTCTTTCACATTTGCAGCTTGCCGCTCCGAAAAGACAATTCCCCACGTAATAAGTAGAATGATGCTGGTACGAATAGCTGTGGCCAAATCAGAGTTAATGTTCTTTACTCCTATTTTCGCAAAAATAGCTGTCAATGCAGCAAAAAAGGCCGACAATAAAGCATAATATTTCCACATAACTCTTTTTTTAATTCCGAAAAACTCAAAAACAAAGAGGGTGTGTCAAAATGCATACCCTCTTTTTTTATGACAACGCCCCGACTTTCCCAAGCCGAGGCATTGTTATTACCTAAAGATTTTGTATCTTTA